>NZ_JAHHTD010000016.1 GCF_020024835.1 Campylobacter sp.
GGCTTGGATTGTTAATTTTTTTATATTTTTGATTTAATCTTTTGATATTTTTTTTATAATAAGCTTGAATAGATAATAAACTTGGAGTTTTATAAATTAGTTTTCCGTTTTTAAAAATAAGATTTAGCATTTCTTTTGAATGTAATTTTTGATAACTTAAAACTCTTTCATTATAATCATATAATTTATCAAAATATATTTGGTTATTTTTATAATATCGAATTAATTTTTTAAATGATGGTAGGGTAGTTTTATTAGCTTGTTCGCTAATTTTTATTTTAGGAATAATATTGCCATTTTTTTCTATGGCAACTAGTTTATAAACTGCTCCAAAAATAGGTGAGCTTGCTGAGGTAATAAGATTTTCGCCAACCCCAAAACCATCAATTGGAGCTTTATTTTTTAAAAGTTTTGAAATTTTTACTTCATCTAAAGCATTGCTAGCAAATATTTTACACGTATGTAGATTGTTTTCATCTAGCATTCTTCTTGCTAATTTAGATAATTTTAAAATATTTCCAGAATCTATGCGTATGGCATAATTTTTTAAGTTTTTATTTTGAATTTTTTTAAAGATAAAAATAGCATTTTTGATTCCTTGAACGCAATCATAAGTATCAACTAAGAGTGTAATATCGTTTTGATAGATTTTACAATAGGATTTAAAAGCTTCAATTTCATTATCATGCATTTGTATCCAAGAGTGAGACATAGTGCCGCTAATAGGAATATGAAAAATTTTTCCTGCTAAAGTATTTGCAGTAGCATCAAAACCACCTATAAAAGCAGCTCTTGCACCATTTATAGCAGAATCTCCTCCGTGAGCTCTACGTGATCCAAATTCTAGGAGTATTTTTTTATTGGCATTTAAATAAATTCTAGAAGCCTTAGTAGCAATTAAACATTGGTGATTTAGAGTCAAAAGTATAAAAGTTTCTAACAATAAAGCTTCAATAATTGGCGCTTTAATATACAATAAAGGCTCATTTGCAAATACGCATTCTCCTTCTTGAATGCTATACATATCACCACTAAATCTAATTTTTGAAATATAATCTAAAAATTCAGAATCAAATTTATTGGTATTTTTTAGATAGCAAATATCTTCATCTGTAAAAGAAAAATTTTTTATATGATTTATAATTTGTTCTAAACCAGCATAAATAGCATAACTCGCATTATCTGGAGCCTGTCTAAAAAAAACCTCAAAATAGGCTATTTGTTTATGCTTATTTTGCTTAAAATAAGCATAAGCCATAGTTAATTCATAAAAATCACATAATAGAGTATGATTCATAAGATGGATTTATTTTAATCCATCTGACGTCGTAAGAATGCTGGAACATCGAGTTGAGAAATAACTTCTTCATCAAAACCACCACTAGCTTTACGTAAATTCATATAGGAATTTTTTTTATTTTCCTCTTGTTCTTTTGCATGATTTTCATTTTTGTCTTCAAAACCGGTAGCTATGATAGTTACTTCTACTCTATCTCCCATAGACTCATCAGTGGTAATTCCAAATATTACTTTTGCATTCTCATCTGATTCATCGCTAATACTTTGAGTTGCTTGAGAAATTTCAATAAGTGAGCATTCTGGACCCACTTTATAATGAATAATAACACCCTTTGCACCCTTCATAGTCATACCATCTAACAAAGGAGATTCTATAGCACTTTCTAATGCTTCCATAATGGCATTTTCACCTTCACCTTGTCCTACGCCCATTAAAGCTAGACCTCTATGACTCATAACGGTTCTAACATCTGCAAAATCCACATTGATATCGCCATTTTCTAGGAGTATAGAAACCATTCCTCTGACAGCTCTTGTTAGAATGTCATCTACTAATTTGAATGCTTCTTTAATCCCTGCTTTTTTAGGGAGTATGCTAAGAAGTTTTTCATTTTGGATTACAATAATAGAATCACTTTCTTTTTTTAATTCTACTAAACCTACTTCAGCAAGTTTTTTTCTTTGTTTGCCTTCAAATGCAAAAGGCATAGTTACTACTGAAACAGTTAGAGCGCCAGCTTCTTTTGCTGCTTGAGCAACTACTGGAGCTGCTCCGGTACCAGTTCCACCTCCAAGACCAGCAGAGACAAATACTATATCACTTTGAGATAGGGCTGCTTTAATTTCTTCAAAACTTTCTCTTGCACTTTCAGCACCTATTTCTGGTTGCATACCTGCACCAAGCCCCTTAGTCTTTTTTTCTCCGAGTTGAATTTTTGTTTTAGCTAAAGATTTCATTATAGCTTGTGCATCGGTATTTGCAGATATAAGATCTAGATCGTTTAATCCCATATTTACCATATGATCTATCATATTTCCACCGCCACCACCGCAGCCAATTACCTTAATTTTAGCACCTTTTGTGTGTTGCATTTCTTCCACCAAAAATTCACTCATTCTATTCTCCTATTAGAACTGATTTATAAGTTTATTCCATATTTTAGAAAAAGCACTTGGTCTTTTTTCTTTTTTTATTTCAGTTTTTTTTAAATCTTCTTGTTCTTCTCTAAGGATTTGTTCATCTTGAAAAATTTCTTCAAACTTTTCTTCTTCCTCTTCTTTTATGATAAGACTCTGCTTAACTTGTTTGTTGATAAATTCAGGCTCACCTTTATATCTTAGTTTTTCGTTTGAGTCTAATTCATAAGGAGTAAAATACCCACCACCATAGAGACAAAGTCCAATTGCACAACTATTTTCTGGATCGTCAAAAATTTCTTTAAAGCCATCCATTGTATCTTTTTTTGCACTCGCTATTCTAACAGCTTTATTATCAAAATAAGCTGAAGCAAACTTATCAAGTCCTGCAAATTTTGTCATACCTCCGGTTAAAACTATACCAGCTCCAGCTTGATTAGCATTTGCGTTATCACTTAATATTTTTGCTAATATTATGAGAGTTTCTTCTATTCTTGCATAAATTACATTAGAAATAACTTCTATTGAAACTTCATTTTTTTTCTTTTCATCACCCATATATGGGATTTGTATTAATGAATTTTCATTTTGTGCTAATGATGCGTAATTGAGTTTTAATTTTTCAGCTTCTTTTGGAGGCGTGTGCAATGCTATAGAAAGATCGTTTGTTATATTTACTGAACCAATTTGCAAACATTCATTATATCTTACGGAATTTCCTGCGTGAATAATCATATCACAAACTGCACCACCCATGTCTATTAACACAGCACCTAATTCTTTTTCGCTATCATCAAAACAAGCAATTGATGAAGCATAACCGGATAAAACGATATTATCCACTCTAAGATCAGCTAGCTCTACTGCTTTTTTTAAATTTTTTATATGAACTTCTTGGGAAATAACAATATGAGTAGAAACTTCTAAACGATTTCCACTCATTCCTAAAGGATCTTCTACGTGTTCTAAATCATTGACTTTAAAATTATAAGGCAATACATGGATAATTTCATACCCATTTGGTATATTTGCGGTATGTTTAGCTGTGCTAACGGCTCTATGAATTTCTTTAATGCCTATTTCTTGATTAGGGATATTTACAACTCCTATGCTATCTACACTTTTTGCATATGCTCCAGATATAGAAATGATTACTTTATCATAATGCACTCCTGACATCATTTGAGTATTATAAACAGCTTCTTCAATGGATTTTGATGCTAGTTCGATATTGGTAATAGCTCCTTTTTTCACTCCACTAGATTTTGATTTGCCAAAACCTATAATTTTAAGTCCTTCTTCACTTTTTTGTGCTAAAATCGCACACGTTTGCACAGAGCCTAAATCAATTCCTAATATATTCAACTTGCACTTCCTTTATAGTATCGTTTAATTGGATAGAGTTCAATTAATTTTTTCAACAATTCTTTTTTTAAAATTGCTTGTTTTGTTTGTCTTGCACTTTGTTCTATAATAAACTGATAAATTTTACTTTTTTCCTCATTTTGTAATTTTTGTCCGCTAATTTCATAAACAATAGCTTTGTTATCAAATAAAACATAAGATTTTTGTTTATTTGAGTCAAATACTTGCATTAAAAATTCACTAAATTCAGTGTTATTCATTATTTTATCATCAACTTTAGAGTTTTTACCAGAATCTCTACTATAAGTTCCTATATCCATACCTTTAAAATTTTCTAAAGCATTTTTAGCTTTTTTTTCAAGTATTTTTTTAGCCTCATTTTTGATATAAATTTTTTCAACTTCTTTTTTAGCTTGTTCAAAAGTTTTAGTTTGTATAGGATTTATTTTAATAACTTGTGCAATCATATAACCATTTTTAAATTTAAAAGGTTTTATAAAATCTTTTGCTTTACTTTTTTGTATTATTTTTAAAGGATAATAAATATCTGCATCATCAATAGTAACATTTTTATCAAATTTTAATTCTCCTTTTTTAAGTGCAATATAGGTTTCATTAGCTTTAATTTTTAAATTTGATAATTCAAAATCTTTTATAACTTTATCTTTGCTATTTTGCAGACTCAAAATTTTGCCATTAAAATCTTTATAGTCATTTTTGTTTTCTTCATAAAATTTTTCAAGTTCTTTTTCATCTATTTGTGCTTTGCTAGGTTCTAAAAAATATGTTGCTAATTCGTAACTTGGCTCAGTTTTATATAAATTTTTATTTTTTTCCCAAATTTGATGAAGTTCTTTTTCGTTTATTGGGATATTTTTATCATCAACATAAACAACTTGAATTTTTAATTTATCTTGCATCAAAAAACTTGCCGCAAACATTTCGAGTTCATTTTCTTTTAAAGGTAAATTAAAAATAGCGTTTATTTTTTTTAGCAATAACTCATCATGAATTATTTTCTCATAACTTTTAGGGGTGTAATTATTTCTTGAGAGGATATCATAATAGATGTGTTTATCAAAGGCACCTGAATTATTTTGAAAAATTTTTTGATGAGCAAGATCGTAGGCAATTTCTTCTTTGCTCACACTTAGTCCTAATGCTTTTGCATACGAAAGAAGTAATTTTTCTTGTATTAATTCATCTATTGCTTGGTTGTCTAGTTTATCTTTTAATGCTTGCTCTTGAGTATAGTTTCCATTATTAAGTTGAGAATAATAGTTAAATAATTGAGAATATTTAAGATTAAATTCATCATAACTTATCTTCTCATCACCTACCTTTGCAACAGCATTTGCACGATCTGTGTTAAAGTCATAACTACCCCAACCAACAAATCCTGCACCTACAAAAGCAACAACGCTAATCCAAATAGTTACAACTAAATATTTTTTGTGATGTTGCATCCAAGTGAGCATTTTTTCCCCAATCAGTTAAAATTAAACTAGCAATTATAAGCAATTTGTGATTAATAAAAAATTAATTTTTAAAATTAAGATAAATTTGTTTCAGCTAAATAAATAGTTTTGCATGAATTTTCTATTAAATCTATAATTTTTCCAAGCTCATAACTTGTTCTACCATAAGCAAAAATTCCATAGCCTTTTATCACAGCAAAATTTTGCTTTCGTTCTAGCATATAACGATAAATTTCAGTTTGAGATCTATCTTCCCAATCTTCATAATTTTTAGGATTATAGACGCGAATTTCATCTAAAAAAATTTCTCCAAAATAATCTTGTGGTGTTATAAAATCGTGATTTAAACTCATAGAAAGAGTATAAGAAGGACAAGCAAAACATATAAATTTTGCTTCGGGTATATTTTCATAGATGCTTTTGTGAATTTCACAATCTTGACTTGCTTCATTCCAACTATAATCTTTACTAAATTTTAATACACTAAGATTTTTTTCACTAATTTGACTTAAAAAAGCATCATTTTTGTTTATAATAAAAGAGCTTTGCGAAAGTTTAGCTGAAATAGAACCATGATAAATTCCAAAAAAATTTTTTTTAAACATAGAATCAGATAGGATTTGAATTTGAGAAATGATATTATCTTTATTCACTAAGAGCCTTTTTTTAAACTTAATTAAGGTATTATACTAAAAATAAAAATAAATTAAGGTTTAGTTTGAATAGTCCGCATATTCCAGTTTTATTAGAAGAGGTTTTAGAAGTTTTTAAAGATTTAAAGCAAGGAGATTTTTTAGATTGCACTCTTGGTTATGCTGGTCATAGTAGTGCTATTTTAAAAGCTCATCAAAAGATAAATTTATTTGCTTGTGATAAAGATATAGAGGCTTTAAATTTTTCTAAAAAAGTATTAAGTAGTTTTCCTAATAAGATTATATTTAGACATATAGGTTTTAAAGATATTTTAAAAGAAATTCCGCTTTTAAATTTAAGGGGTATATTGGCTGATATAGGGGTTTCATCTTTGCAACTTGATAAAAACGATAGAGGATTTTCCTTGCAATCTGATTTTCTTGATATGAGAATGGATCAAAGTCAAAAGTTAAATGCAAAAGATATTGTAAATTCATATTCTCAAAAGGATTTAGAAAGAATTTTTAGAGAATATGGAGATTTACATAATCTTTCTCAAACTTTAGCACATAAAATTATACAAAGTAGAAGCGTAAAAGAGATTTTAAGTGCAAAGGAATTAGCTAATATTATTGGTACTGCTAAATTTAATGGACGTAATATAAGTGTAGCTTTGCTTGTTTTTCAAGCATTACGTATAGAAGTAAATAATGAATTAGGTGAATTGAAAAGTTTGCTTTTGGAAATTGAAAAGGCAAAACTAAAAGATTGTAAATTTGCTATTATTAGTTTTCATTCTTTAGAGGATAGGTTGATAAAAAATACTTTTAAAAGATGGGAAAAAGAATGTATCTGTAGTGATCAAGCTATGAGGTGTGAATGTGGTAAAAATCATAGTCTTGGTAAAATTCTTAGTAAAAAAGCTATAAGTGCATCAAAAGATGAAGTAAGATATAATAGCAGATCAAGTTGTGCGAAAATGCGGATTTTTCATTTTAGGTAAGTTATGATTGATGATGATTTTTTAAAAGAAAAACAAAATATACGAGAAAAGATGCTCAAATACTCAAGAGCCGTTAAAGAAGGTAAGGCTTATGAGGTATATCATCATAAATTAAACGAGAGCGATCGTATTTTAAAAAATAGAATAAATCATAAAAAAAAACCTAGATTTGTAGATTTTGATGATGAATATGAAATTAAGCCAAAAAAACAATCATCTATTTATCTTAAAGAGGATTTGATTAATGTTAAGTTAGAAGAAAAAAAGCCATCTAGCATAAAATTATTTTTTTTAAAAAATAAAAATAATAAAAAAAATACAATACATTTTAAAAAAAAAGAGATTGAACATACAAAAGAAAATAAACTAAAATTTTCTAAGATTATTGCACAAAGTAATGCTTATGTAGTTTGTAAAATTCAAAATTTTAAAGAAAAACAAAGGCAAAATAAGCAAGAAAATAAACAAAATCAAAAAAATAAGAATTCCTACGAAATAGAAGAAAAAGCTATACAAGAACAATTTTTAGTTAAAAAACAAGATTACCCACAACAAGAACAAAGTGAAAATTATATTACTGAAGATAAATATGAGTTATTAGATGGTATAAAAACAGAAGAAAATAAAAATTTAAGTTTAAAGAATTTATTTTACGCAGGAGCTATTTTGTTTTTTACTTTGTTAGTTTTTTTACCACAAATTTATATTAGAAATCAAATTTATTATATTAGTAGAGATATTGCAGATTTGCGA
This sequence comes from Campylobacter sp., assembly GCF_020024835.1. Lineage (GTDB taxonomy): Bacteria > Campylobacterota > Campylobacteria > Campylobacterales > Campylobacteraceae > Campylobacter_D. The sequence goes on from NZ_JAHHTD010000016.1 coordinate 7,669, forward strand.
TCACAAGAGTGGATTTTAGATGAAGAAAACAAAGAACTTCAAAGACAACTTGAATCTATATACTTTCAAAATCAAGTTTTAGATTTTTTAGATTAGTCATTAAATTCTATAATTTTTTTTAAGACATATTGTTCTAATTGATTTTTTGGGATTTCTTCTTTTATAGCTTGATTATAAATATTTTCTACAATTTTAGAATATTTTTCATAAGCAAAATATGGGAAGTGCAGGCTCCAAGCTTTTTTTATTAATTTTTTGCTAATAATTTTTCTTGTATAAATTTTAAAAATATCATAACCTACAAAAACGCAACTAGTTACAAAAACAGCACTTAAAATACTAATATGAAAATCAACTATAGTCAAAAAATAATGGGTAATTATTAATGAAGGAATGAGGATTATGGCACATAAAATAGTGTATATAAAATAAGAGTTGATATTTTTAAAATTATAATTTAGTTTTGCTGGATCGACTAACATACCTTCATTTAATAGTGCATTAGCTTCTAAAAGATCTTTTAGATTAACTGGTTGGTTTGAAATCTTAAAAATAGAATTAAAAATAAAATCTTGAATTTTCATAAATTTTTGCCTAAATTTTGTTTGTGTTATTTTATCATTTTTTATTTTTAAATAAAAGTAATATTTTTGGTTTTTAAAATTGTTAATAAATACAAACTACATAAGGAGATAGATGATGAAAGAACAAGAAATAGTTTTTTTAAATGGAGAATTTCTAAAAGCTAGTGAGGCTCAAATTAGTATATTTGATAGAGGATTTATTTTTGGAGATGGAATTTATGAAGTAATACCTATAATAAATTCTAAAATGATTGATAAGGAAGAGTTTTTTGAGCGACTAGAAAGAAGTTTAAAGCAAATTGATTTAAAAATCATTTATTCTAAAGAGGAAATTGAAAATATTATAAAGGAATTAATTGTTAAAAATTCTTTAAAAGAAGGAGGAATTTATATACAGGTTACTAGAGGGGTAGCTAGTAGAAATTTTGCACTTTTGAAAGGATTAAAACCAACTATTATGGCTTTTGTTTTTGAGTGCGAAATTATAAATCATGAATTATCAAAACAAGGGGTAAATGTAATTTCAACTGCTGATTTAAGATGGAAAAGACGAGATATAAAATCCATTTCATTGCTAGCTCAATGTCTTGCAAAAGAAGAGGCAGTTAAGGCTAAAGCTTTTGAAGCTTTTATGATTGAAAATGCTTTAGTTACTGAAGCTTCTAGTAGTTCTGCTTTTATCATAAAAAATGATATTTTAATTACTAAACCATTTTCTAATGAAATTTTACCAGGTATAAGACGAAAAAATATTTTAAATTTTGCAAAAGAACTAGGGCTTAAAGTAGATCAAAGGGCTTTTAGTATGAAAGAAGTGTATGAAGCAGATGAAGTTTTTATTTCAGCAGCAACTTTCTTGATTTTGGGTGTTATTAAAGCTGATAGTAAAATTATTAAAGATGGTAAGGTTGGATTTTATACACAGCGATTAAGGGAAAAATATGTAGAAAAAATCATAAATGAAGCTTTTTAACTATATATTAAGTATGTGTTTGCATTTTAATTTTAACTAGAAATTATGTAAAGTCAATGTTTATATTAATTTAAGAAACGAAGTAATATACTTCTAGTTATAAATTTTAAAAATCAATATCATTATTTTGGAGATGTATGGTGTTAGGGCGTTTTTTCCTTTTAGTTTTATTATTTTTTTCACTATCTTTTGCAAGAGATATAAATTATAAAGAAGAAAGTCAAACTATAAAAAATATTTTAAATGAGAGCGTATCTTTATATAAAGAAAATAAAAATTTAGAAGCAAAGAAAAAAGTTGAAGATGCTTATTTTCAACATTTTGAAAATATGGAAGGCTCTATTGGTCGCAATGTTGGCAAAAGAGTTGTTGTTATGGAGAGGAAATTTAATAATCTAAGAAAAATGTATAAAGATAAGGAAGAATTTTCTAAAATTGAAGCTTTAGTTAGCAGTTTGTGTTTTGATTTAGATGATGTTGTGCCTTTATTGGAAAAAGGTTTTCAGTTAAAGGCTGAAGCAAGTGATGTTAGCTATGATAGACAAGCGGCTGAGAATTCTTCTATAGAAGCTGAAAAAAAAAGACAAGCAGCAGCAGCAGCAATGTTTATGAATTTACTTGGAGAGGAAGTAAAATCTGCCAAAGCGGATTTGAATTCTACTCAAAAGCAAATAGATAATGAGCAGAATTTATTATCTTTGCAAGAAGCCTCTGCGCTAGATGATAGATTGCAATTTTTGTTAGATAATATAACTTCAAAATTAGATCAGGCAGCTTTAGCTTTTTTAAATCAAGATTATCAAAAGGCCAAGGATTTTATTCAATCTGCTTTATTTGATGATTATAGAAATTCTAAAGTTGAAATTTTGATTGCAAGATATACTAAGGCAAATTTGGATAAAAAAATTCAGACTAATTTAAGAAAAATAATAATTGAAATAAATCAAAATTCTATTGATGAAAAGACTATAAGAAGTGAAATTTCAAATATAATTGATTTAATATATGAAGCATTTTTGATGTTGTCAAAAGAAGAATTATCGATTTTGCAAATACAAGGTTTTAAATCCGATAATGAAAATTTTAAAGATTATACTAAGGTATATGAGGATATCAAAATTGCATTAGATGAAATATTAAAAAACTACGAAGGTTTTAATTTAGATAGCATTGATGCTTTACAAAATGTATATCTAGATATATTTGAAGCTAGCGGAATGGAAAGTAAAATAGGGGCCATTAATAGTGCTTTGAAATTAAAAATTGAAAGTTATTTTTCTAAGGGTGTTGCACTCATTAAAGCAAGTGCCCCAAAAGAAGAATTAAGACAAAACTTTCATAATCTTAATGTTTTGATAGAGAGTTCTTTAGATGATATCCAAGATTCTTCTTATTGGTCTTTATTTATATGGGCTTTAGGAATCATTTTAAGAGAAGGATTAGAGGCTTTAATTATCATTGTGGCAATAGTATCTTATTTAGTTCAAAGTGGTAATAAAAAACGTTTAAATATAGTTTATTCAGCACTTTGGAGTGGAGTATTTTTCAGTTTTGTAACGGCTTTTTTAGTATCGTGGTTTTTTAAAGAGTATGCTGGACAAAGTAGAGAATTATTAGAGGGCATTACAATGCTTATAGCTGTTGTCTTGCTTATTTATGTTGGATTTTGGCTTTTATCTAATGCACAAAATAAGAAATGGGCAAACTATGTTAGATCTCAAGCTATAGAAGCTATTTCTAATAATTGTGCTAAAACATTATGGTTTAGTGTGTTTTTAGCTGTATATAGAGAGGGTGCTGAAACTATACTTTTTTATCAAGCTTTATTATTTGATGCAAAAACAAATTTAGGATATACTCTCGTGTTTATGGGTTTAGCGTGCGGTTTAGTTATACTTGTTGCACTATATTTTTTATTAAAATCTGGTGCTTTAAAAATTCCTATAAAACAATTTTTTTATATCACTTCATACATTATTTTTTATATGGTTTTTGTTTTTACAGGCAAAGGTATAGGTGAGCTTATAGAGGCTAAGGTTATTACTCCAAATTTACTTCCATTTGATTTTAATGGAATTTTGTGGCTTGGAATTTATCCTTACTATGAGAGCATTATACCTCAATTTATGGTTTTAGCTTTACTCATTATGGGTATTTTTATAACAAATCAAATTTCAAATAAAAAGGGGAAAATATGAAAAAAACTTTATTAAGTTTAGGTGCGGTAGCTAGTTTATTTGTTAGTTCAATGTTTTCAGCAGAAGTTCCAATTGGGGATCCTTATGAGTTAAATGGTATGGAAATAGCAGCAGTTTATTTGCAACCTATTGAAATGGAACCAAGAGGTATTGACCTTGCAGCTAGCTTAGCAGATATCCATCTTGAAGCAGATATCCATGCATTAAAAGGTAATAAAAATGGATTTCCTGAAGGTTTTTGGATTCCATATTTGAGTATTGCTTATAAACTTACTAATCTTGATAATAGCAAGGTAAAAACAGGCACTCTTATGCCAATGGTAGCAGATGATGGTCCTCACTATGGTGCAAATATTAAAATGGATGCTGGTATAGGAAATTATGAGTTGGTATTTTTAATTGATAATCCAGAAAAACAAGGTTTTGGACGCCACGTAGATAAAGAAACTGGTGTTGGCAAATGGTTTGAGCCATTTTCAGTAAAATACAATTTCAAATATACAGGCAAGCCACAATAATTTATCCTAGCTAAAGCTAGGATTTTTGTAAGAAATTTAAGATTTTTTACATAAATCCTACTTAAAAGAAGCGTTGTAATGTCCATTTATTTTATACATATTTTTATAGTTATGTTTCCTTATGTATTTTTGGGTGCCTTATTTTTTTATAATCTAAATAAATTTTTTGTTTTAAAGCTTAGCTTTGCAGGATTTATTTTTGCATATTTTGCTTTTTTTATAAGTTCTAAAAATTTAGCCTATAATGTGTTAAATTTTTTAAATTCTATTTTAATGGTTATCTTAATCTTAAATATTATTGCTTTATTTTTTATAAAGATTTTTTCTTTTAAAGAAAAAATTCAAAGTGTAATTGTTTTTTTATTGTCTTTTGTTTTTAGTGTAAAATATTTTTATATTTCTATGAATTTTCCACTTTTTAATGCTAATTTATTAGATTCTTTAACATTTACTTCTCTTGGATTTATATTATTTGCTTTAATTTTATCTTTTGGATTTTATCTTTTTATATGTTGGGCAAAAGAATTTAACTTTAAAATTTTAAGTATATTTTTATTTGTTATTGGAATTTTATATTGCAATGAATCATTAGCACAAATTTTACTTTATCTTATGAGAGAAGGAAGTATAGAAACAGAAAATTTGTATTTAAGTTATGTGGCAAAGAGTATATATTATGCTCAATTTTATCCTTATGTTTTATTGGCTTTTATGGGAGTGATTTTAATTTTAGCATTAAGAAAACGAGAAGAAGAATGTGTTAAGAAAAAGGATTTTGATATTGAATTTAGGAAAAATCAAGCAAAAAATTCAAAAATTACAAGATTTAGTGCAAGTATTTTTAGTGCAAGTATTTTTAGCCTTTGTATTTTGCTTTATTATGATTTATATGCTTTAAAACCTATTACTATAGATGAGCCAACTTATGTAGAGCCAAATGAAAATAATGAATTTGTTTTTAATGTAGAAATATTAAGAGATAATAAATTACATCGTTTTGCATATATTAGCGATGAAGGTAAAATGGTAAGATTTTTTCTTATCAACAAAAGAGAAGATAAAGATTCTCCTGTAGCTGTTTTTGATGCTTGTAGTATTTGTGGAGATGTAGGATATATTAAAAAAGGTGGTGAGTTAATTTGTGTTTCGTGTAATGTAAGAATCTTCTTGCCTAGTGTAGGAAAAGCAGGTGGATGTAATCCTATCCCTATAGCTTATAAATTTGAAAATAATCAGGTTATAATCCCTTTTTCTGAAATTTTAAATGGGATAAATTTTTTTACTAAGGTAGTAGAAAAGAAAGTATATGATCCAATAGACAACACAGAGCTTATTAATCTAAAAGCTCCAAGAAGTTATATGTATAAGGGTAGAACTTATTTTTTTGCTAATGAGGAAAATTATGAAAAATTCAAAAATGATCCTCAAAAATACATAGGCACCAATCAGAGTTCTAAATTTAGAATTCATAATTTGTTAGGAAATGATTATGCAAGTTAAAATTATTATAAATTCTATTTTTAGAAATAAAATTCAAAAATTTTTAGCACTTTTTACTATTTTTTTAGCTACTTTGCTCATTGCAGCTATGTTAAATCTTTCTTTAGGTATAGGAAATGAGCTAGCTAAAGAGTTAAGAAGCTATGGATCTAATATTTTAGTTTTACCAAAGGGTGCAAGTTTAAGTATTGAAGTGGGAAATAAAATTTATAAACCATTAAAAGATCAAAATTTTTTAGAAGAAGATAAACTTCATACCATTAAGGAAATTTTTTGGAGGAATAATATCAATGCTTTCTCTCCATTTTTGAGTTCGCAAATTAATATAAAATTTCAAGATCAAAATATTAGCAATATTTCTTTATTGGGAACTTATTTTAATAAAGCTATAAAAATTCAAGATGATGATGATTTTTATGCCGGAATAGAGCAATTATATAAGTATAGTAAAATAGAAGGAAGATACCCAAAAGATGATAGTTTAGACGAGGTTATCGTTGGAGAAGAATTATCACAAAAGTATCATTTAAAATTAAATGATGAGATAGAATTGATTAAAAATAATAAAAAATTTAAAGTTAAAATAGTAGCAATTATAAGTTTAGTAGATGAATTTTCTAATAAAATTATTACTTCTTTACTTTTATCACAAGAGCTTTTAAATAAAAAAGGTTTATTTGAAAAGGCTGAAGTTTCAGCTTTGACCATACCAGAAAATGATTTAGCGCAAAAAGCACGTAGAGATGTAGATAGTCTTGATCAATTAGAATATGATCATTGGTATTGCACAGCTTATGTAAGTTCTATAGCTTATCAAATTGCAGAAGATTTTAAAGGTGCTAGCACAAAGGTTATTAGTGCTGTTTCAGATGCAGAGAGTTTAATAGTATCTAAAATTCAATCCTTAATGATGGTAATTAGCATTATATGTTTGGTTGTCGCTTCCATAGCTATCTCATCTTTAATAAGTGCAGATATTTATAGAAGAAAGAGTGAAATAGGACTTTTAAAAGCTCTTGGTGCAAGTATTTTGCAAATATATATGATTTTTGTTTTAGAAGGTGTAATAGTAGCTATTGTAGGAGCTATTGCAGGTTTTATTTTCGGTATAGTGATTTCAGAATTTATAGCATTAAGTATATTTTCTCATAGTGTAGATATTTCTTGGATTATTTTACCACTTTGTATTTTCTTTGCTATATTAATAATATTTTTGGGATGTTTATTTTCAATTAAAGGTATTTCTAAACTTTCCACTTCAGAGGTTTTATATGGGAAATAATTTTTTTATACAAGAAATTTTCAAATCACTCATTTTTTCTTATAAGCGTGTGAGTATTATTTTTATAGCCATTTTTATAGGTGCTATGGTCAATACATCTTTTTTTAATATTTATTTTGATATTGACGCAAAACTTTCTAAAGAATTAAAAGCTTATGGTGCAAATTTTATAATCACTCCTAAAAATAATGAGTTTTTAGATATGCAAGAGTTTTTACAAATTAAAAAGCAATTAAAAGCAAGATCTATAACACCTTTTTTATATGGTTTTTATAATCTTGAAAGTTCAAGTGCTATAGTTTTAGGAACTGATTTTATGAATTTAAAGCTTACTAAACCTTTTATAGAGGTTTTAAAAGGTAGTTTTTCTTTGAGTGATTTTAAAGAAGATAGTGCTTTTGTGGGAATTGATTTAGCAAAGCAATTAGAGCTTGATATAGGTCAAGAAATACAAATTTATAATCCAAATATTTCTAAAATTGTCAAAGTTAAAATTAAGGGTTTTTTAAAAAGTAATGATCCGCAAGATAGTGTTTTAATAATATCTTTAAAAAAAGCTCAAGAATTAGCTGCTAAAGAAATTATTAATTATGCAGAAGCTATAGTTTTAGGTGATTATGAAACATTAAGTGATATGGGTAAAAAATTAAGTCAAAAAAATATAGAAGCTAAACCGATATCATCAATTTCTATAAGCGAGGGAATGATTTTAGATAAAATGAAAGCCTTGATGGCTTTAATTAGTATTGTTATTTTGTTAATTAGCTCTTTAAGTGTAAATACAACTCTTAGTGCGGTGATTTTTTCACGAAAAAAAGAGATAGCATTACATCTTGCATTAGGTGCAAAACAAAAAGATATTGTTAAGCTTTTTGGAGCCGAAGTTTTAATTCTTAGTTTAAGTGCAAGTTTATTTGGTGCATTTAGCGGATATTTTTTAGCAAATATTTTTGGATATTTAATATTTAATACAAGCATAGATTTTAGGATGATTTCTATATGCTTTGCTATGATTGTATCTTTAATATTTGCATTTTTTGCAAGTTTTTTACCATTAAAAAAAGCATTAAAAATAAATGTTTGTGAAAATTTAAAAGGTGAGTAATGAAAACTATTATAAAAATTTCAAAATTAAATCGTAATTTCAATGAAGTTAAGGCTTTACAAAATATAAATTTAGAAATTAAGCAAGGTGAATGGCTAGCTATTATGGGACCTTCAGGATCTGGAAAATCTACACTTTTAAATATACTTTCTTTAATGGATACTCAAAGCAGTGGAGAATATTTTTTAGATAAAAGAGAAGTTGGAAATTTAAGTGAGGAAGAAAAAGGCATTGTAAGGAGAGAGAAAATAGGATTAATTTTTCAACAATTTCATCTTATTCCTTATTTGAATGCTTTAGAAAATGTTATGTTGGCACAATATTATCATTCTTGTATAGATGAAAAAGACGCAACGATTGCTTTAGAAAAAGTGGGACTTTCTCATAGGCTTACACATTTACCAAGTCAATTAAGTGGAGGAGAACAGCAAAGATTATGTATAGCAAGGGCCTTAGTAAATGACCCTGAAATTTTATTAGCAGATGAACCAACAGGAAATTTAGATGAGGCGAATGAAAAGAATATTTTAGAGTTATTTTGTCGGTTAAAACAAGATGGCAAAACTATAGTATTGATTACACATAATCCGGATTTAGCTACTTTTGCTGATAGGACTATTATTTTAAGCCATGGAGTGATAAAAGATGAAGGTTAAATTTTGGATTTTAACCTTTTTTTGCGTAGCATTTTTAAGTGCTTGTTTTGAAAATAATAATAAAAATGGAGGAAGAATAGGGCTAAAAACTCCAGAAATTGCAGCTAAAGATATAAATGGAGAAAAAGTAAAAATTTCTGATTTTAATAATCTTGTTGTTTTAACTTTTATACAACAAGGTTGTGCTTCTTGTTTAAAAGATTTGCCATTTTTAGAAAAATTAGCAAATGATTATCCTGGAAAAATCACTATTTTAGCAATAGACTCGATAGATAAAGGGATTAAATTTAAAGAATTTGTAAGCGAGAATGAATATAAAAATATTAAATTTTTAGAAGATGATTTAGATATTTCTTGGCAAAGATTTAATATTTTTGCTGTTCCAACAACTTTTATTATTAAAAATGGAGTGGTGCAAGATAAAATTATAGGAGAAAAGCCGTGGTCGTATTTAAAAAATTCTATATCTTCTTGGCTTTAATTTTTATATTAAATGCGTGTGCTAGCAATGAATTTAAAGTTTTAAATTCAGATAAAAATTTAGAATTTTTATATGATGGTTTTGAAAAAACTTTAAAAATTAAAGATCAAAATCAACCTTATGCTTTATTTTTTCTCACTCAAGATTGTGGAGTTTGTAAAGCTCAAATTCCTATACTTAATACGCTTTATAAAATGAGAAATTTTAAAATTATTGCTGTGTTAAATGGTGTTAGCGATGAAGATAAAGCTAGGCAAAATATTATAGAGAAAAATATTCTTTTTCCACTTTTGTATCAGACTAAAGCAAGTTTGTTTTTATCTAAAGCTGTAGGTGGTGTATATGGAGTTCCTGTGATAGTTTTTATTGATGAAAATGGTGTTTTAAAGGAAAAATTTATAGGGCTTACTCCAAAAAATATTCTTGAAAATCAAATAAAACTCTTAAAAAAATATGATTAGATATTAATTCATTTTATTTGTCATAAATTTACATCTCAAAAAATATTTCAGGTTTTAATTTTAGCATCAAACAAAAAGCTGCTAAACATGCTTGATCCCTTGTGTAGTTTCTATTGCCTTCTATATGGATACATTCTTGTAAAAAAGTTCCATCTTTATACATAGCGCCAAGATATATTGTGCCAGATTTTGTATTTTTATCATCATTATCAGCAACTCCACTAATAGCTAGAGCAAAATCAGGATTTGCTGTTTTAAATACTCCCTTTAGCATAAAATATATGCAACGATCAGAATACTCACTTACACTTTCTAAAATATCATTACTCACTCCAAGCCAAGAATTCTTTAAACGATTAGAATAAGTAATGAGCGAGCCTTCGTAAATATTTGAAATTCCAGAAATTTCTGCTAATTTTGAAGCACATAAGCCTGCAGTGCAACTTTCAGCAAAAGAAATTTTTAGATTTTTTTCTAAAAGTTTTTTAGTGATAAATTGTATAGGGTTGTTTCCTAAAAATACTTTTGTGTTAAATAATTTAAATACTCCTTTTAAAAATCCTTCTAATTTTCCGTATTGGTTGGCACTAGCTCTAATGCAAATTAAATTTTCAAGCAAAGCGCTAGAATTTGTTTGGACTTCAAAAGATTTAGTAAGAGTATTAAGTAAGATATTAGCACTCATTTCATCAATATCTAAAAGACAAAAATGCACGTAATTTAATTCTGGTTTGTTTAAAATTTGGGGTAATTTTGAAGCTATATTGGTATTTAGCAAATTGATGTAACATTCATTAATTTGGGTTAAAAAACTATTTTTAACACGACTTGATTTTGAAGGAATTAAAGTATCATTTTCTAGTATTAATGTGTCATCATCAAGTGTGGCTAATATCTTTGCTATGGTAGTATAATGTTCATTTATGCAAAAAATACTTATATATTTAAATTCTTGTGTTAAGTTTTGAAGTAAAAAAGGAAGTTCTTTATCTGGTTTGCTTATAAATTTTATTTCATAAAGTTCTGAAAATTTCTTTTTGTATTCTTCATAAATATAACGCATATAATTTTCATTAATAATGAGCTCATTGCCAACTATAATGATTAAATGTTTCATAATTTTCCTTTTTATGTCCATTATAACAAAAAATAAGTGCAAATTAAAATTATTTTAAGTAAAATTGAACATTTTTAATTTTGAGGTGGATTGTATGGATTATAAAGATACGCTGTTGCTACCTAATACGACATTTGCTATGCGTGCAAATCTAGCAGAACTTGAATCTAAACGCTTTGATAAATGGTTTGAAAATAACTATGCTTATAATAAAATGAAACAAAAAAGACAAAATGCAAGTGAGAATTTTACACTTCATGATGGTCCTCCTTATGCAAATGGACATTTGCATATTGGTCATGCTTTAAATAAAATTTTAAAAGATATTATTGTTAAAATGCATTATTTTCAAGGTAAGAAGGTGCGTTTTACTCCAGGATGGGATTGTCATGGTTTGCCTATAGAGCAACAAGTTGAGATAAAGTTAAAAGAAAAAAAGCAAAATTTAAGCAAAAAAGAAATTCGTGAATTTTGTAGAAAACACGCTGAAGAATTTATTGATATACAAAAAGAAGAATTTAGATCTTTAGGGATTATTGCTGATTGGGATAAGCCTTATTTGACTATGAAGAATGCTTTTGAAGCAGATATTTATAAAATTTTATGTGAAATTGCTAAAAAAGGACTTTTGCTTGAAAGAAGCAAGCCTGTTTTTTGGAGTTGGGCAGCTAAAACAGCTTTAGCTGAAGCTGAAGTTGAATATGAAGACAAAGAAGATTATTCTATATTTGTGGCTTTTGATTTAGATGAGTTTTCGTGTAAAAAACTTGGCGTAGCTAGTGCAAAAGCAGTCATTTGGACAACAACACCTTGGACTTTGCCGGCAAATCAAGCTATATCTTTAAATTCAAATGAAAAATACGTTATAACTAAGGAAGGTTTTATTTTTGCTAAGCCTTTGCTTGAAAATATGATAAATAAAAAATTTACTCAAGGTGAGATTGAAAAAGAATTTTTAGGCTATGAATTTGAAAATTTAAGTGCTATTAATCCACTTAATCAAAGAAAATCTACTTTGATTTTAGGTGATCATGTTTTAATGGAAGGTGGTACAGGGCTTGTTCATACTGCACCAGGGCACGGAGAAGATGATTATTATGTGTGTTTAAAATATAATATTGAAGTTATTATGCCAGTAGATGATGGTGGATGTTATGATGAGACATTAAAAACCAAAGGACTTTTGCCAGAATGTTTATTGAATGAATTTATAGGACTTCATATATTTAAAGCAAATGAACGTATATTAGAACTTTTAGGAGATGCCTTGCTTGAAAGCTCTAAATTTGTGCATTCTTATCCTTTTTGTTGGAGAACGCATAAACCAGTTATTTATAGGGCAACTAAGCAATGGTTTATTTTAATGGATGAGAAAAAACTTGAAGGAAAATCTTTAAGAGAATTAGCACTAAAGGAGTTGAGTAAAGTTAAATTTTATCCTGAAAGTGGTATTAAACGTCTTCATTCTATGATAGAAAATCGTCCTGATTGGTGTATTTCAAGACAAAGAGATTGGGGTGTGCCTATAGCTTTTTTTAGGGATAAAACCACTCAAAAAGTAATTTTTGATGAAGTGATTTTAAATCACTTAATTGATATTTTTGAAAAAAATGGATCTGATGTTTGGTGGGATTTAGAAATAAAAGATTTATTGCCACAAGATAGTCAATACAATCCTTGTGATTTAGAAAAAATTTATGATATTTTAGATGTTTGGTTTGATAGTGGTAGCACTTGGGCTGCTGTTTTAAATTCAAATCAATACGATGCAGGAGAATATCAAGCGTCTATGTATCTTGAAGGAAGTGATCAACATCGCGGTTGGTTTCAAAGTTCGCTTTTAGTTTCAACTGCTATTAATCACAAAACTCCTTATAAAAGCATTCTTACTCATGGTTTTGCTGTAGATGAAAAAGGTCAAAAAATGAGTAAATCTAAAGGTAATGTGATTTCACCTCAAGATGTTGTTAAAAGTTATGGCGTAGAGATTTTGAGATTATGGATTATGTTGAGTGATTATTCTAGTGATTTGAAAATTTCAGATAATATTTTAAAACAAGTGAGTGAGCAATACAGAAAAATAAGAAATACCATAAGGTTTTTATTAGCTAATACTAATGATATAGAATTTGTGGAAACTAGACATTTTACATTTTTAGATAAGTGGATTTTAATGCGAGCTAAAATAGCTTTTGAAATATGTGAAAATGCTTTTGAAAAATATGAATTTGCAAAAGGTTTTAATGTGCTTTTAAATTTTTTAAGTGCTGATTTGAGCGGAATTTATCTTGATATTTGTAAAGATAGATTGTATTGTAATGCTAAAGATGACACTAAGAGAGTGAGTGCTCAAAGTGCTATGGTGCTAATAACAAAGAAGCTTTTTACACTTTTAGCTCCAGCTTTAACTTATACAATAGATGAGGCTTTAGAACACGCAAATGCAATCATCAAGGAGAATGCAAAAGATGTGTTTGATTTATTGTCAAAAACTGGTTTTGACTATGAATTTAAAATTAATGATGAATTATTTATTCAATCAAGAGAGAAATTTTTTGAGATTATTGATGGATTAAAAAAAGATAAACTTATAAAATCAACATTGGAATTATCCTTGCAAACTAGTGCTAATGAAATTTTAAGTGAAGATTTAGAAGAAGTAGCAGATTGGTTTATGGTAAGTTCTATAGAAAATTTTGATAATAAAGAAGCTTTAAGTGAATTTAAAATTAATAATACAAAATTTAAAATCGTTAAATCCTCTTTGCACAAATGTTTAAGATGTTGGAAATTTTTAGCAAAAGATGAAGGATGTTTATGTCCAAGATGTTACGGGGTTGAGAAAATAAAAAATGTTTGAACAAGCTTTACCTTTTAGTGTAGTGATTATAACTACATTATGTTTTTTATTTGTTGCGTTGTTTTTATTTTATATAGTTAGAAAATTGAAGGATAGATAATGATAACTCTAAAAGAGGCTTTAAAATTTTCACAAGAAGAAGTGGAAAATTTGAAAAAAGAATTAAATCATAAAGCACAAAAACAAAAACATATTGGTGCTTATGTGGAGCAGTTTTTAAATAAGGATTTAACAAATTCAGGTTCTGGAATTCCAATAGCGATTAAAGACAATATTAGTGTTAAAGATTGGGAATTAACTTGTGCTTCTAAAATTTTACAAGGTTATATATCTCCATATGATGCAAGTGTGATAAAAAATCTAAGAGAACATAATTTTTCTCCTTTTGGAAGATGTAATATGGATGAATTTGCTATGGGTAGCACAAGTGCAACTTCATTTTATGGAAAAACTTTAAATCCGCTTGATAATACTAAAGTTCCTGGTGGAAGTAGCGGAGGAAGTGCTGCTGCGGTAGCTTCTGGTATAGCTTTAGCAAGCTTAGGAACTGATACTGGTGGGTCTGTAAGACAACCTGCTGCATTTTGTGGTTGTGTGGGATTTAAGCCAAGCTATGGAAGAGTAAGTAGATATGGTTTAGCCGCATATTCTTCAAGTCTTGATCAAGTTGGAATTTTAGCACAAAATGTAGAGGATACTGCTATTTTATACGATGTTATAGCAGGCTATGATGAAAAAGATAGCACTAGTGCAAATATAAGTTTTGAATCTACTGCAAAAAAATTAAATGCAAACAAAAAATTAAGAATAGCTGTGATTAAAAATTATATAGATCAAACTAATGTCGATGTTAAAGAAGCATTGTTAAAAACTATTGATATGTTAAAGGCTAACAATCACGAGATTATTTATAAAGATTTAATGGATTCTAAATTTGATGTAGCAGCTTATTATATTATAGCTTCTGCTGAAGCTAGTACAAATTTGAGTCGTTATGATGGAATTCGTTATGGCAGAAGAAGTGAAAATAGTCAAAATTTAAATGAACTTTATGTAAATAGTAGAAGCGAAGGTTTTGGTGAAGAAGTAAAAAGAAGGATTTTGTTAGGAACTTTTGTTTTAAGTAGTGGATATTATGATGCATATTATGTTAAGGCTCAAAAAGCTAGAAAATTTATAAAGGAAAAATACGAAGAGATTTTAAATGATTGTGATTTGATTTTTATGCCGGTTGCACCTAGTGTAGCATTTGGTTTTGATACTTGTAAAACTCCTGTGCAAATGTATTTAGAAGATATATTTACTATTTCTGTAAATCTTGCAGGACTTGGAGGCATTAGTATTCCAATTGCAAAAAATAAAGATGGACTTAATATTTCAGCCCAGTTAGTTTGTAAAGCTTATGATGAACAAACTTTGCTTGATGGGGCTTTAAATTTAGAGTATCTAGTTAAAAACAAATAAAGGAAAAATATGAAAATTCTTAAGCGCGCTTTGACTTTTGAAGATGTTTTATTGGTCCCACAATATTCACAAGTTTTACCAAGAGAAGTAGAAATTAAAACTAAATTAACTAAGAATATCACACTAAATATGCCTTTAATATCTGCGGCTATGGACACAGTAACTGAGCATAGAGCTGCTATTATGATGGCAAGACTTGGTGGTATAGGGGTGATCCATAAAAATATGGACATTGCTTCTCAAGTAAGAGAAGTTAAAAGAGTAAAAAAAAGTGAAAGTGGGGTGATTATAGATCCTATTTGTATAGAAGCTAAAGCAAGTGTTAAAGAAGCATTAGAACTTATGGCAGAGTATAGAATTTCTGGAGTTCCTGTGGTAGATGAAAATAAAATTTTAATAGGAATTTTAACCAATCGCGACTTAAGATTTGAAACAAATTTTAATAATTTAGTAGAAAATGTAATGACTAAAATGCCATTAATTACCGCAAAAAAAGGTTCAACTTTAGATGATGCTGAAAGAATTTTTTCAACAAATAAAGTAGAAAAACTTCCAATTGTTGATGAAAATAATCACTTAGAAGGTTTAATTACCATAAAAGATCTTAAAAAGCGTAAAGAGTATCCAAATTCAAATAAAGATTCTTATGGAAGATTAAGAGTTGCAGCTGCAGTGGGTGTAGGGCAACTTGATCGTGTGAGAGCTTTAGTTGAGGCTGAAGTAGATGTTATAGTGATGGATAGTGCGCATGGACATTCTAAGGGTATTATTGATACATTAAAAGCGATTAAAGATGAATTTAATGTAGATGTAATTGTTGGAAATGTAGCGAGTGCTAGGGCTGTTAAAGATTTATGTGAAGCTGGTGCTGATGCCATTAAGATAGGTATAGGACCTGGTAGTATTTGCACTACTCGTATAGTTTCAGGTGTGGGCGTGCCTCAAATTTCAGCAATTGATGAGTGTGCTATAGAAGCTAGTAAATATGGTATTCCAGTGATTGCTGATGGGGGTATAAAGTATTCAGGTGATATAGCAAAAGCTATAGCAGCGGGTGCAAGTAGTGTAATGATAGGCTCGCTTTTAGCAGGAACTGATGAGAGCCCAGGTGAGCTTTTTACATATCAAGGAAGACAATATAAAAGTTATAGAGGTATGGGAAGTTTAGGAGCTATGCAAAAAGGGAGTTCTGATAGATATTTTCAAGAAGGCACAGCACAAGATAAACTTGTTCCAGAGGGTATTGAAGGAAGAGTGCCTTATGTAGGAAGTATTAAGAGTGTAATCCATCAACTCTTAGGTGGTCTTAGATCTTCTATGGGTTATGTTGGAGCTCCAAATATCAAAGATTTCCAAGAAAAAGCTGAATTTGTGGAGATTACTGCAGCAGGTTTGAAAGAAAGTCATGTTCATGATGTAACTATCACTGCTGAAGCACCAAATTATAAGGTAAGCAACTAATGGATTTTGAAGACTTTTTACAACAAGCTGAAGTTTCTTTAGAAAAACTTAATGATAAAGATTTAAAACTTCAAACGTGTATTGAAATTTATAAAGAAGGTTTGAAAAATATACAATCTGCAAGAGAGCTTTTAGATAAAGCAAAATTAGAAATCGAGCAAATTGATGAGTAGTATAGTTGCTTTACAATTTCCTACTTTAGCATTAAGTGAGTCAAGACTTGATTATTATCTTAAGGTTGCTAAAGATGGTGGTGCAAATTTAGTAGTTTTAGGTGAGTATGTATTAAATAGTTTTTTTACCGAGCTTATTACTATGCCAAAATCAATGATAAAAGAGCAAAGTGAGAGTAAAAAAGAAAGTTTAGTGCGTTTAGCAAATAAATATGATTTAGAAATTATCGCACCTTTTGTAAGTGTTGATACTAAAGGTTGTCGTAAATTTTGTCTTAAAGTATCTTCTAAAGGGATTAAAAGCTATGAGCAACAAATTTTAATGCCTTATACGCATTGGAATGAATGCAAATTTTTTCAAAATAAAAAAAATGATCATCTTAAACTTTTTACTTTTAATTATGAAAATTTAAAATGTGCCTTACTTTTTGGTTTTGAAGCTCATTTTGATATTTTTTGGCAAATGATAATGAAAAAAAAGATTGATTTAGTCATTATTCCTACAGCTAGCACTTTTGAAAGCCAGCAAAGATGGTTGGAGCTTTTAAAAACTAGAGCATTTTTAAATTCTACAAATATTTTGCGTGTCAATCGTATTGGTAAGCTCAAAGAGGGGTGGAAGTTTTATGGTGATACTTTTTTTATTAATGCCTTTGGAGAGGTGCAAGATAGACTTACAGATAAAGAAGAAATGTTAGTTATAAAGCCTCAAAAAGCAGATGAGGCAAGAAAAATTTGGGAATTTGAAAAAATAACTAGAAATTTTTTATAAATTTAAAATAATTATTTTTTAATATAGATATTTAGATTAATGGAATTTTTATGAGAAAAGTTTTATTACAAATTTGTATTTTTAGCATTTTATTTTCTATCATTTTCGCTTTTAATCGTTTTTTAATGCAAATGGATTTATCTACTTTAAATGAAATTGTGATTATGTATCTTTTAGGATTATTTCACGATATAAGATTTTTAAGTGCTATATTTTTACCGCTTTTATTGTGTGGATTTTTTGCACTATTTTTTTACAATATAAAAAACAAAAAAATAATTATGTGGAGTAAGAAATTTTATTTGATTTTTTCAAATATTTATATAAGTTTTGTTGCTATATTAAGTATAGGATTTTCTTATGCAAAATATTATTATTATGAAATCTATAAAAGTAAATTTGATATTTTTATTTTTAGCATAAAAGATGAAAATACTCAAGCAATTTATAATATCATCATTTCTGATTATCCTTTGATAAAAATTATTTTAATTATGGTTGTATTTTGTGCATTTTGTATATTTGTTAATACAAAAATTTTAAACTTAAATTTAAAACCCATAAAATTTAGATTATTTATTTTAATCTTGCTTAATTTTGTATTAGTATGTATTTATATTGTAGCTTTAAGAGGACCTTTTAAGCATGTAGCTATTAATGTGCAAAATTACTCTTTTAGCGAATTTAAAGTTATAAATGATGTGATGTTAAATCCTCTTATGGCCTTTAGTTGGGCTTATAAGCAGTATAAAGAAGAGGAAAAAATAAATTTTATCACCAAAATACAAGCTAAAAATTTACAAAATGAGCTTTTTTCGTATTGGTCAAAAAGTCCTAAAAATGAATATGCTAAAAATTTTCGTCCTAGTATCTTTGTGAATTTTATGGAGAGTTTTGGCTGGAATTTAGCAGATTTTATAGATGAAAGACATAATTATTTAGGTGCTTTAAATAAACATTTTAAACAAGATTTTGTTTTTCAAAGATTTTTAAGTTCTACAAATGGGACCATTCCAAGTTTTGCAAATTTATTTTTCCTTAGTCCTTTTGCGTATATTTCAACAAGTAAATTTCAAAAAGTGTATTTAAAATACACTCCTATAGAACTTTATAAAAAGCAAGGTTATAAGATTATATTTGTGAGTGCTGGTAATGGTGCTTGGCAAAATATAAGAAATTATTTAAATACATTAGGCATTGATGAAATTATAGATGAAAATACCTTGATGAAAGAATTTAGTGGAGCTAAAGAAAGTGAAAATGGTTATGGCGTAGCTGATGAATTTTTATATAAAAAAGTTTATGATTTACTAAATAAAAATCCACACAATACTTTGATTATATCCCTTACTATCTCAAATCATCCGCCTTATAAAATATCACATTTTGATGAAAATATATTAAAAGATACTGATAAAAAATTATTGGATTTACTTCCTTATGATACAGAAAAACAAAATAATATCATCAAAGCTTACACTTATGCAAATGATGAATTTGGAAAATTTTTAGACAAAGTGAAGCAAAGTTCTTTTAAAGATAGTGTTATTATAGCAGCTACTGGAGATCATCGTGTTAGGGAAATGGGTATGGATGTAAAAACTCAAAAAGCTTTTGCTTATAGTGTTCCTTTTTATCTTTATGTGCCTAAAAATTTACAACAAGATATATATTATGATAAAAATCGTATCGGATCGCACAAAGATATTTTTCCTACTTTATATGCTCTTAGTTTAGATAGTGTGGATTATTTAAGTTTAGGTGGCAAAAGTATGCTAACAATTCCAAGTGATAAAAAGCTTGAATTTGGTTTTAATGACGTTGTGTGGATAGATGAAAGTGGAGTGTATCCGCTAAGTAGCTTTAAAAAAAGTGAGAAGGGGTATTATTTTGAAAAAAATACAAGCTTAAAAGATACAAATGAAGCCTTTGAAATAGATTCTTATCATAAAGAATTTGCAAAAAAATACCAAGAATTAAATTTTTATTTTTTAGGAATTCGTTTAGGATTGATAGAATAAATCTTTAGTAATTAAATCTTTGCTATATTTTAATTTTAGTAAATAAATGATAAAATCCCGCCTTGGATTTTAGAAATTTGAGGCAATAATGCAAAGAGTTCATTTTATAGGTATAGGCGGTATTGGAATTTCAGCTTTAGCTAGATTTTTAAAGGAGCAAGGATTTAAGATTAGTGGCTCTGATGTTAAAGAAAGTAAAATCACAAAAGAATTAGAAAAAGAAGGGATTAAAATTCAAATTCCTCATCATAAAGATAATGTTAAAAATGTAGATTTAATCGTGTATTCAGCAGCTATCAAAGAAGATAATGAAGAGTTAATTAGCGCAAGAAGCCAAAATATTCCTACACTTTCAAGAAAAGAAGCTTTACCTATGATTTTAAAAGATAAAAAGGTGTTTGCAGTAGCAGGAGCACACGGGAAAAGCACCACTTCAAGTATTTTGGCAAGTTTAATACAAGCTTCTGTAATAATTGGTGCAGTTTTAAAAGAAAAAGGCACTAATATGCTTTATAAAGAAAGTGAGAATCTTATTTTTGAAGCTGATGAAAGTGATAGTTCTTTTTTGAATTCTAATCCTTATTTAGCTATAGTAACTAATGTAGAAGCAGAGCATTTAGATCATTATGGGAACAATATTACTAAGCTTTATAAGGCTTATGAGGATTTTTTAAATTTATCTAAAATTCAAGTTATTAATGCAGAAGATGATTTTTTAGCAAGTTTAAATTTAGCTAATGTGAAAAAATTATATCCAAGCCAAGATATTACAAATCTTTGTATGAGTGTGAAGGATTTTAAACCTAGAATTAATTTTGAGTTAAGAAATTATGGAAAATTTAGTATTTGTGGAATAGGAGAGCATATAGCAATTGATGCTTGTTTAGCTATTTTAGCTGCGAGTGAATTTTTAGATATAGAACAAATTCGTAAAAATTTGTATGATTATCAGGGTATTAAAAAAAGATTTGATATTTTATTTGCTACTGAAAAAATGGCTTTAATAGATGATTATGCTCATCATCCAACAGAAATAAAGATGACATTAAAAGCAGCAAAAGAATATGCAAATTTAGCCGGATATAAAAAACTTACAGCTATTTTTGAACCTCATCGTTATACTCGTTTAAATGCAAATATAGAGTATTTTAGCGAGGTATTATCTTGTGTAGATGAGTTATATATTTTGCCTGTATATGCAGCTGGAGAAGACAAAATAGAAATTAATATGCAAAAATATTTTCCACAGGCTCATTTTATAAAAGAAATCAAAAGAGAACAAAACGCTCTTTATCTTGATGATATTTTAATAAATGATGGTTTAGTTATAGGTTTTGGTGCTGGAGATATTAGTATAAAACTTCGAGGAAGTTATGCTTAAGATTATTTTATGTATTTTAGCTTTTTTTATTTTTTTAGCTTTATTTGT
>NZ_JAHHTD010000017.1 GCF_020024835.1 Campylobacter sp.
ATATATAATATTAAATATTTTTTTATATGAAAGATATAAAAAGGATATTTTCTATATTTTTATAAAAAATATCTTTAAATTTGCATTATAAGGATAAACACAATGAAAAAATATCAATTAAAACAAAATAAAAATTCTAAAGAAGATCGTAGAGGATTTTTTAAAAAATTAGGAATCACTCTTTTAGGTGCTAGTGCTTTAACAAATATTTCTTTTGAAAATTATTTTTTAGGTAGTCAAGTTTTAGCTAAAGAATTAGATAGTTTCAAAATCGAAGGTAAAAAAGATATGATTTATCATGGCAAAAGACCTATGACAGCAGAAACACAAACTTATGCTTTAGATTTTGATTTTACAAGAGCTGAAAATTTCTTTGTGAGAAACAATGGTATTGCACCTGAAATTACCACAATAAAAGAGAGAATGAAGAAAGGTTGGACATTAGAAATTGGTGGAGAAAGTATTAAAACCATAAAAATTTATACTTTAGATGAGTTAAAGAAAAAATTTAAACATTATACTTATGCTTTGACTTTAGAGTGTGGTGGTAATGGAAGAGGCGAAGTTATACCTAGTACTAAAGGGACACAATGGGGCTATGGTGCTGTTGCTTGTGGTAGATGGACTGGAATAAGATTAAAAGATATTTTAGAAGATTGTGGTGTAAAAGATGATGCTGTTTATATAGGGTATTATGGAATTGATACTAAATTAAATGGCGAGGAAGTTTCTCCTATTAGTAGAGGGGTGCCTATTAAAAAAGCTATGCAAGAAGAAACATTAGTTGCTTGGGCTTATGAAGGTAAAGATATACCATTGGTTAATGGTTATCCGCTTCGTTTAGTTTGTGGAGGATATCCTGCAAGTGCAAGTGGTAAATGGTTATCAAAAATTGTTGTGAGAAATAAAATTCATGATGGTGAGAAAATGGATACTTCATATAAAATTCCTATAAATCCTGTAAAACCTGGTGATTTTACTTCTAAAGTTGAAATGAAGATTATAAAATCAATGCCTGTAAAGTCTATTATCACTAATATTAAGAAAAATGACAAAATTAAAGCAAATAAAAAATTTGAAGTTAGAGGAAAAGCTTGGGCTGGTGAATTAGAAGTTAAAGAAGTTTATGTAAGTAATGATTATGGCATAACTTGGACTCAAGCAAAAGTCGAAAAGCCTTTAAATAAATTAGCATGGCAAAAATGGAGCACTCAAATTTCTATTCCAACAAAAGGATATTATGAAATTTGGGCAAGAGCAGTTGATAGTGAAGGAAATAGTCAGCCTATGGTTTTAGCACAATGGAATCCAGGCGGTTATCTTAATAATGCTTGTCATAGAATAAATATTTTTGGGGTATAAAAATGATTAAAAAAATAATATTAATTTTATTTATAAGCTTTTCATTTCTTTTTGCAAATACTAAATATAAAGTTAATCCTGATACAAAATTAATAATTGATGAGAATTCTCATTTAGTAGAAGCTAATTGTCTAGCGTGTCATAGTTCAGAGCTTATAATAAATATGCGTGCTAGCAAACAAGCTTGGCTTGCTGCTATAAGATGGATGCAAGAATCAGAAGGTTTATGGGAAATTCCTGTAGATGATGAAGAAAAAATACTAAATTATCTTACAAAATATTATGGAGAAAAATACGATACAAGAAGAAGAATTCCTTTAGTATTAATAGAAAAATAATTTTTTATGTATATTAGATATAATTGCATTAAATTAAGGAGTTGAAAATGCCAAAAGACGCAAATGGAACAGAATTAAATGCAGGTGATAGTGTAAGTATTATTAAAGACTTAAAAGTCAAAGGTGCTAGCACTACTTTAAAACGTGGAACAACTATAAAAAATATTAAACTTACAAATAAAGACACAGAGATTGAAGCTAAAGTTGATAAGTTTGGCGTTATTGTTTTAAAAACTGAATTTCTCAAAAAAATATAATGAATTCTCAAAATTAATTTTGAGAATTTTCTTCTATATTAATGCAGTGTGAAAATATAAATTGATGCTCTTTAGGTAGATTTTCATATAGAGCATTAGCTAAATTTCTTATTTCCCAAAGGGCTGATTTTGAGCTTCTTAAAGTTATAAAATTTTGCAAACTTCTAGCATTTATAGTTAAGGTAAGTTCTGTTTTATAACTTTCTGGTAAGCAATATTTTGCTATATCTAAACTTATGTTGTTTTGTAAAATTAAACGTAAATTTTCTAAAGCTTTAATGCTCGCATTATCTACTATCTCGTTTCCGGTTAAGACTAAATACCTTTTAGCATTTTCAAAATCATTTTCTTTAAATGCATTTTCATTTTTAAGTTCTTTTAATGTATATCTTGTGCTTTTTACACTAGGGCTAGTATGACGATGTCTTGCAACTTCTTGCAAGCAAGCACGCGAGATTCCTTGTATGTAAAAAGTATAATTTAAATGTTCTAAAGTAGAGGAGTGTTTAAATTTATTGCCCACACGATTAATTAATTCTTTATCTTTATCTCCACCACAATCACCTTTATCAAAACTTTGCCAGCAAGTTCTAGTAGCGTGGGAACATACACTTAATGGAGTGTAATTTAATAATGTAATTTTCATAATCATCCTTATCAAATAAACTAATTTTACAAAAAAAAGTTTATAAAAATAAAATTTTTATTCGTTATAATTTTAAAAAATAATACAGAGGCTATTTTATGAAATTAAAACAAACTAAATATATATTTGTAACAGGTGGAGTTTTAAGTTCTTTAGGGAAAGGTATAGCAGCAGCTTCTATAGCAACTATTTTAAAAAATTCAGGATTAAAAATAAGTATTTTAAAAGCTGATCCTTATATAAATGTTGATCCTGGAACAATGAGTCCTTTTGAGCATGGTGAAGTTTTTGTAACAGATGATGGTGCTGAAACTGATTTAGATTTAGGTCATTATGAGAGATTTTTAGATGAAAATTTATCTCAAGATAATAACTTTACTACCGGAAAAGTTTATCAAAGTGTTATAGAAAAAGAAAGGAGAGGAGATTATTTAGGTAAAACCATACAAGTTATCCCCCATATTGTTGATGAAATAAAAAAGCGTATTAAAAAAGCTGGTATAGATAAAGATATTTTGATAGTTGAAATTGGTGGAACGGTTGGAGATATAGAAGGCCTTCCTTTTTTAGAAGCTATTAGAGCTTTAAGACTTGAGGTTGGAAAATATAATGCTATTAATATCCATTTAACTTTAGTGCCTTATATTAAAGCAGCAGGTGAATTAAAAACTAAACCAACACAACATAGCGTTGGCGAGCTTCGTCGTATAGGTATAAGCCCTGATATAATTATTTGTAGGAGCGAAAAACCTTTAGATAGAGAATTAAAAGATAAAATAGCAATTTCGTGTGGTGTTGAAAAAAATTGTGTTATAGAAAGCATTGATGCAGCTAGTATTTACCAAATTCCATTAAATTTTTTAAGACAAGATATTTTAGGTGCTATAGCAAATTTACTTGATTTAAAGGATTTGCAACCAAATATGAGCCAATGGGATAGTTTAGTAAAAAGGGTTATTGCTCCAAGTAATGAACTTGTTATAGCTTTTGTTGGTAAATATGTGGATTTAAAAGAAAGTTATAAAAGCTTAACTGAAGCTATTATTCATGCAGGTGCAGCACTTGATGCAAGAGTAAATTTAAAATGGATTGATAGTGAAAAATTAGAAAATTCAAATGTAGATGAAAGCTTAAAAGATGTCAGTGGAATTTTAGTAGCAGGTGGATTTGGATATAGAGGTGTAGAAGGTAAAATAAAAGCCATTAAATACGCAAGAGAAAATGAAATTCCATTTTTAGGAATTTGTCTTGGTATGCAGCTTTCTTTGATTGAATTTGCTAGAAATATTTTAAAACTTGAAGATGCAAATTCAAGTGAATTTAATAAAGAATGTAAAAATCCTATTGTATTTTTGATAGATGAATTTATTGATTTAAGTGGTAAAAAGCAAATTAGAACGAGTAAAACTCCACTTGGTGGGACTATGAGACTTGGTTCTTATGAGTGTTGTATCAAAGAAAATACTTTATTAAGTAAAGTATATAATGGTAAAAAAATTATCAAAGAGCGTCATCGTCATCGCTATGAAGCCAATCCAAAATATAAAGAAATGTTTGAAAAAAATGGCTTGATAATAAGCGGTGAAAATGAAGGTTTAATTGAGGCAATAGAATTAAAAAATCATCCATTTTTCTTAGCTGTGCAATTTCATCCTGAATTTACTTCTCATTTAGTAAGAGTTAATCCAGTAATTTTTTCTTTTATAAAAGCATCATTAGATAAAAAATATGTTAAATAAAACTAAGATTAAAGAAATTTTAAATAAGCGTTTTGAGTATGATATTCACGTAAAACTTTGTGATCTTCCTATGCCATCGTGTTTAAAAGATGTTTATAAGGGAGCTTTGCGTATTAAAGAAGCTATAGAAAAAAATCAAAAAGTAGTAGTAGTTGGGGATTATGATGTAGATGGCGTTATTTCATGTGTTATCATTTCTGAATTTTTTGATGATATTGGTTTTGATTATGTGATTAAAATTCCAAATCGTTTTAAAGATGGTTATGGTCTAAATAAAGAAATTATTGATGAGCTTGGTGAGGTAGATTTAATTATCACTGTGGATAATGGTATAGCAGCTTTTGAAGCAGCTAGTATGTGTAGAGAAAAAAATATTGATTTGATTATCACAGATCATCATATGCCATCAAATATTTTACCAGATGCATATGCTATTATAAATCCAAAACAAGAAGATTGTGATTTTCCAGATATTGAAATATGTGGAGCCCAAGTAGCTTGGTATTTAGTTGCTGCTATTAAAGAAGTTTGTAAAATTAATTATAATATGTGTAAATTTATAGAGTTATTAGCAATTGCTATAATTGCTGATATGATGGAACTTAGAGATTTAAATAGGACATTAGTTAGAAAAGGTATAGAATATATCAATACATCTAATCGTGCTGCATTTAAAGTGATAAAAAAATACTATGGTAAAGATAAATTTGAAATTGATAATATTAGTTTTTTAATAGCTCCTTTGATTAATAGTGCTGGAAGAATGGACGATGCTATTATTTCTTATAAATTTTTGCATTCACAAAATATTAATGAAGCTAGAAATTATTTAGAACAGATTATTTCTTATAATAATAATCGTAAAGACGAAGAGCGAGAATTATTTAAACAATGTTTAGAGCAAGTTGATGATACTGAAAGTGTAATTATAGTAAATGGTCAAAATTGGCATGAAGGTGTATTAGGGATTGTAGCAAGTCGTTTAGCAAAGCATTTTAATAAGCCTACTTTTGTGTTTTCAGAATGTGATGGAAAAGCTAAAGCAAGTGTTAGAAGCGTTGGTAAAATAGATATTTTAAATATTATAGAAAAAGCTAAAGATTTTGTTTTAAGTTATGGTGGTCATAAAGGTGCAGCAGGAGTTTTAGTTGAGATTACTAAATTAGAAGCTTTTAAAAATAAATTAAATGAAATTTGCAAAGAAATTCGCAAAGAAGACTTTTATAGTTCCGAAGAGGTTTTAGGTAGTATTGACCCTAATGAAGTAGATTTTGAGCTTTTAGAACTTTTAGAATTTTTTGAACCTTTTGGTCATAAAAATCCTAGACCATATTTTAAGTTTGATAAACTTTTAGTAAAAAATAAAAAATATATAGGAAAAGATGAAAAGCATATGAAGTTAATACTTACTTGCGGTGGTAAAACTTTAGAAGCTTTGTTTTTTAATTATGATTATGATCCACAAGTTGGAGAAAATATAAAATTAATTGCAAGTATTTCTAGAAATAAGTTTAGAGGTTTAGTTACTCCTCAACTTGCTATAAAAGAGATCTTAAAATAAAAATTTATAAAAATAAATTTTATTTTAATTAACTCTATAAATTTTCTTGCTGTAAAGCTTCAGCTTGATGATATGCTATTAATGGTTCTATGATTTCATCAAATAAACCACCTTCTAAAATAGCATCTAGTCTATATAAGGTAAGATTGATTCTATGATCGCTAATTCTATTTTGAGGAAAATTATAAGTGCGTATGCGTTCGCTTCTATCGCCACTTCCAACTTGAGATTTTCTAGTTTCACTTTCTTTTGCCAAGCGTTCTTGTTCTTGCATTTCAAATAATCTCGCTTTTAAAACCTTCATAGCACTTTCTTTATTTTTATGTTGGCTTTTTCCATCTTGATTGACAACTACTATACCAGTTGGTATATGGGTGATTCTTACGGCACTATCTGTTGTATTAACACTTTGACCACCATGCCCACTACTTCTCATAACGTCTATTTTAAGATCATTAGGATTTATTTGAATTTCAACATCATCTACTTCTGGCATTATTGCTACTGTTATAGCTGAAGTATGAACTCTCCCTTGGGATTCTGTTTCTGGCACCCTTTGAACTCTATGCGTCCCACCTTCATATTTTAACCTAGAATATGCTCCATTTCCCTTTATAAGAATGATAATTTCTTTAAATCCGCCAGCACCACCTTCGCTAGAACTAACGATTTCGTATTTATAATCACGACTTTCAGCATAACGTATATAAGATTTTACAAGATCACCAACAAATAGCGATGCCTCATCTCCTCCAGTTCCTGCTCGAATTTCTAAGAAAATATTTTTATCATCATTTGGGTCTTTAGGAAGTAAAAGAATTTTTAACTCTTCTTCAAGTTGAGGTTTTAAAAGTTCTAAATTTTTTAATTCCTCCTTAGCAAGCTCACTAAGCTCGATATCAGACAATAAAATTTTATTCTCTTCTATATCATTTAAAGTTTTTAGGTATTGTTTAGCTTTTTCTACTATAGGTTCTAAATTTTTTTGTTCTTTAGATAAAGTGGTCATTTTAGATATATCATTAGATATATTAACATCACTTAGAAGAGCATTAAGCTCATCAAAGCGTTCTAAAAAAGGCTTAAGTTTATCAGCTAACATTATTCTATGCTAATTTATTTACCAATAATGCTAATCTACTCACACGACGTGATGCAGTTTGTTTTTTTAAGAATCCACGACTTACCATAGCATGAATACTTTTATTTGCCAATTTTAATGCGTTTGTCGCTGCTTCTTTATCATTGTTTGCTGCTGCTTCACGAACCGCTTTAGTAATATTTTTTAATCTTGTTCTATAAAATCTATTTCTTTCAGTTCTTTTGATAGTTTGTCTTGCTCTTTTTTCAGCAGATTTATGGTTTGCCATAATTTTCCTTTTTTTGTATAAATTAAATTGACAATTATATAAAAAATAAATTAAATTTTTATAAATTTAAGTAATATTAAAGCATTAGTTTTATATCTTTTAGTATCTTATGTTGTTTGTTTTTAGAAAATCTCTTAATTTTTCATATTCTGCATTCTCTAAATAGCGATATTTTCCAGGTTTTAACATTCCAAGATCTAAAGCCCCAAACGCAACTCTTTTTAAATCCATTACTTCAAGGTTAAAATGTCCAAAAAATCGTCTTAATTCTCTATTTTTACCTTCGTTAATAATAACTTTTAATTTAGTATAGCCTCCACTAGATCCAAAAATTTCAAATCCTAAAAAAGGGGCAAAATTCATAGAAGTAATTTTTGTTTTTATATGAGCACCTTTTTTTTCATTTTGAATTTCTAATCCATTTTGCATAGCATCTATTACATTTTTATCTGCAATACCTTTTATTTTTAAGTAGTATTCTCGTTCTAAATCACTATGCATTAGTGCATCTGCAATAACAGGAGAGTCGGTTAATAAAAGCAATCCTTCACTAGCAAAATCAAGCCTACCTACACTAAGCCACGTGCTAAATTGTCTTGGTAGAGTATGATAGATAGTTTTTCTACCTCTATCATCTTTTTTGCTTACAAGCTCTCCTTTTTGTTTGTTATATATGATAACTGAAAATTGAGTTTTTTTATGGAGTTTTTTTCCATTGATAAATACTTTATCCTCAATACTTACGCTATCACTTAGCAAGGCTATTTTTTTATTAATTTTAACCAGACCTTGCTTGATTAATTCATCAGCTTCTCTACGAGAATATTTGCTATTGTGCGAGATAAATTTATTAATTCTCATTACAAACTCATTTACATCACAAAAATAGTTGGCACTATAGTTGGATATTTTTTTATTTTTCTAAATATATGCTTTCGTAAAACTTGTCTAATTTGCGCTTCTAAAATTCTTGGATTATCTAATATATCATCTTTGACATTTGGAAAGAATTGACTTAATACATCACTCATTTCTTTAGAAAAAGCTCCATCTTGTTTATCGGCTACAAGACCATAGCTAAATACTCTTGGTTTATTTATTAAGGTTTTGCTTGCTTTATCTAGTTGAGCAATAATTACAACTATACCACTATCGGCTAATTTTTGTCTATCTATTACTACATCATCAGCAATTTGCTTGTTGATTTGATTATCTACAAAGACTTTTCCTGTTTTAATTGTTTTAATACGTTTAATGTATTTATTGCAAATTTCAACTTGATCTCCATCGCTCATTAAATAAATATTTCTTTCAGGTAATCCGCATTTCATTGCAGTTTCTTTGTGTTTAGTTATGTGATTATACTCTCCATGAACTGGTAGAAAAAATTTAGGTTTAATTAAATTTAACATAAGTTTTTGCTCTTCTATGCTAGCGTGGCCGCTTACGTGAATTTCACTAAATTCTTGATACGCTACTTTTGCACCTGCTTTTAAAAGGAAGTCAAGCACAGCAGAGACATTTGCTTCATTTCCTGGTATAGCTTTAGCTGAAATTATAATTTGATCACTTGGTTTAATTTTTATAAATTTATGTTCATCAGTAGCCATTCTATAAAGGGCACTCATAGTTTCACCTTGACTTCCTGTAGTTACTATAAGAATTTCATTGTCATTATATTTGCCAACTTCATCAGCATCGATAAAAATATTGCGTTCAAGTTTGATATATCCAAGTTCCATTGTAGTATATAAATTTCTTTCCATAGATCTACCTATAACACAAACTTTTCTACCATATTTTAAACCATAAGTGATTGCTTGATATACACGATGTATATTTGAACTAAAAGTACTCATAATTACTCTACCCTTAGTTTTTGAGAAAATTTGATCAAACGTAGGTCCTACAGAGCTTTCGCTTTTTGTATATCCTTCTTTATAAGAGTTTGTGCTATCGCTTAATAAACACAAAACCCCTTCTTCGCCATAATGTGCCAATCTACTTAAATCGCTTGGATATCCATCAATTGGTGTTTGATCTATTTTAAAATCTCCTGTATGTATGATAACACCCGCTTTAGTTTTTATAGCTAATGCTGAAGCATCTATGATAGAATGAGTGATATGTATCCATTCTATATCAAATTCCCCTATTTCATAAATTTGTCTTTTAGTTACAGGTCTAAACCATTTACGCTCAGCTTTTAATCCGTGCTCTTCAAATTTATTTGAAATCATTCCTAGTGCTAATGGAGTAGCGTAGATTGGAAATTGAAATTCTTTGAAAAAGTAAGGCACAGCACCTATGTGATCTTCGTGTGCGTGTGTTATGATGATAGCTCTGATTTTATTTTTAATTCTTCTTATATAGTCAAAATCAGGTATGATAATATCTACACCGTGCATACTCCCATCAGGAAAACTCATTCCTATATCTACTACAATTGCATCATTGTTTGTTTCAAAAATTGTTATATTGCCACCGATTTCACCAAGACCACCTAGTGGAGTAATTTTTATTTTATGTTCGCTTGAGTTGTTGTATTTAGATGGATAAAGTCTCAATTTATGCATTAGTCTATTAGCTTCTATGCTTTTTGCAAGTTCAATTTGCCAATCTTCATTACCATTTAATTTAGAAGGTAAATTTCTATTTTTCTTTTTTTTCTTTTTTCCTTCTATATTTGCGGTATTTTCTGATTGATTAGAATTATTTTTTTCTAAATTTTTATTTTTGAATTTACTAAATTTTCTTGTTTTTTGTTCTTGAGTTTTGTTTTCTTCGTTCATAATTATCCTTTAAATAATAAAAAATTTTAAGGTATAGATCAACGCTTATTTCGTGAGCCCTTGAAGAAGGTATGATATCTAATTCTTTAAAGATCTTCAAAAGTTTATCTTTTTTATCTTTTAAATTTGATATAAGTTGTTTTCTTGGATTTTGAAAACAATCTCTAAGAAATATTTTAAAACTTTCTAAATCTTGAATTTTCTGCTTATAATTTGCTATTTTTTCAAGTTTTATAACAGCTGAAGTAACTTTTGGTGGCGGATTAAAGCTTTCTGGTTTGATCTCAAACAACAAAGCTTTTTTACAAATAAGCTCACAAAGGACACTTAATGCCGAAAAATTACTTTCTTTGAAAGTAGCACAAAATTTTTGCGCTACCTCTTTTTGAACCATTACAACAAGCCCTAGACATTTTTCATCTTCTAAGGCTTTTAAAATTAAATTTGTAGCAATATAATAAGGTAAATTCGCTATTAAAAAATATTCTTTTTCACTTAAATTTCCATTTTTAAATGCTACATTAGCATCTTGATGAATAAGCTCAAAAATTCCACCTTCAATCTCATTTTGAAATTTTTTATTCAAAATAGGAATTAAATCTTTATCAATCTCATAAGCTCTAACTTTAACTTGAGGTATTGATAAAAGTTCTTGCGTTAAATCACCTAAGCCAGGCCCAATTTCAACAATATTTTTTGCATCTTTGGGTATGGCTTGAGTGATTTTTACTATAATATTTTTATCACATAAAAAATTTTGTCCAAAATACTTTTTTGCTTTAATCATCAGGTATTCTACCTAAAATTGATTAATTATAGTATTATTTTAAGCCCTAATTAGATAAAATTTGATTTATTTTTAAAGGTTGTTTTTGAAAAATCTTATAGTGTGTGCTGGTGGAAGTGAAAATTTTGAATTTGCAAAAAATATTGGCATTGGCATAGTGAATTCTGCGTTTAATTTAGGAAAAATTTTAAGTCATCAAAAGACTAATAAATTAATTTTTATTGGAACTTGCGGAATTTATCAAGATGGAAATATTTTTGATATTTATGAGAGTGCAAGTGCTTGCAATATAGAATATGCATCTTTTTTTGAAACTTTTTATACTCCTATAGAAAATAAAATAAATTTAAATGTTTCATATGAAACTACTATCGTAAATTCTTCTAATTACATATGTAAAGATAAAAATATAGCTAAAAGGTATGCTCAATTAGGAATTAAGATAGAAAATATGGAAGCTTATTCTGTGTTAGCTTGTGCAAAAAATTTTGGTATAGATGCTATTTGTTATTTGTGTGCAACAAATTTTTGTGATGAAAATGCTCATAAATATTTTGTTAAAAATCACCTTAGAGCAAAAGAAAAATTAGTATCTTTTTTAAAAGATAAAAGATTAATATAGGAAAAAATTTGGAAAATTTACAAAATATTTTAGATTTTACTAAAGAAGAATTAGAAGATTTATTTCAACC
The DNA here is from genome assembly GCF_020024835.1 of Campylobacter sp. Taxonomy (GTDB): domain Bacteria; phylum Campylobacterota; class Campylobacteria; order Campylobacterales; family Campylobacteraceae; genus Campylobacter_D. The sequence continues at coordinate 11,545 of NZ_JAHHTD010000017.1, forward strand.
TAAATTTAGAGCTAAACAAATTTTTGAATGGATATATAAAAAATATGCCGATGAATTTTTACAAATGTCTTCTTTATCTAAAGAATTTCGTTTATATTTGCAAGAAAAATTTCATTTTTCACCTTTAAAATGTATAAAAGATGAAAAAAGCAAAGATGGTAGTATAAAATATCTTTTTGAGCTTTTAGATGGGTATAAGATTGAAGCTGTTTTATTGCCTATGAAAGAAGAAGTAGTTGATGAAAGTGGTAAGATTGTTAAACATAAAAAATACACGATTTGTGTATCATCTCAAGTTGGGTGTAAAAGTGGATGTAGTTTTTGTCTTACTGCTAAGGGTGGTTTGAAAAGAAATTTGAGTGCTGGTGAGATTGTAGGACAAATTTTATGGATTAAAAAACATAACAATATACCCTATGAAAGACGTGTTAATGTAGTTTATATGGGTATGGGCGAGCCATTAGATAATCTTAAAAATGTTTCAAAAGCTATAAAAATTTTAGCAGATAATGACGCCTTAGCTATTAGTCCTAGAAGACAAACTATAAGCACAAGTGGATTGGCTAAGCAAATTAAAGAATTGGGTGAGATGAATTTAGGGGTATTGCTAGCTATTTCTCTTCACGCTGTTGATGATGAGCTTAGAAATGAATTGATGCCGATAAATAAAGCTTATAATATAGCAAGTATTATGGAAGCTGTAAGAAATTTTCCTATAAATCAGCGTAAAAGAGTTATGTTTGAATATCTTTTAATAGATGGAATCAATGATAAAATCGAGTATGCAAAAGAACTTGTTAAGCTTTTAAATGGCATTAAGGCTAAAGTAAATTTGATACTTTTTAATCCTCATAATGGTAGTTTGTATAAAAGACCAAGTGTCGAAAATGCTGTTAAATTTCAAGATTATTTAAGCGCTAAAGGCGTAACTTGCACTATAAGAGAAAGCAAAGGACTTGATATTTCAGCAGCTTGTGGTCAATTAAAAGAAAGACAGAGTGCAAAATGACTTTTTTAGATATTATTCAAATTATATTTATAAGTATAGTTGTTATAATTGGACTTGGTGGGATTATTTATGTATTAAAAAATGAAGCTAAGTAATCAATTTATATATTTTTGTAATTTATTAATTATATCAGATATAATTTTGCCCACATCATTGTATGATAATTCATTATGTTTTTTATCAATAAAAACATAGTCTTTATTGTATGTTGGCCAATATATGCTATCTTTTTTAGAGTATAAGCCAATGCTAGGAATTTTAATATTGCTTGCGATATGAATAGGTCCAGTGCTAGGGCTGATAATACATTTTGATTGAGAGATGAGTTCTGCTAAATTTAAAATATCATTGTTGTTTTTAAAAATATGAATTTGCGATATAAGTTTTGTATTGTATTGCTTAATATTTCTTATGAAAATATCATGAATATCATCATAAGTTGGAATAACAATATCTATATCCGGATATAAACTTTTTATTTTTTCCATTAAAATAAAGAATGAAGTCGGGTTTAATGTAAAATTTGTGCTAATACTAAAAGGATTTATAACGATAAAATTTTTTATATTATTGCTTTGGAGATAATTTTGAATAATATTTTTATTTTCATATGAAGTTTTTATAGTGGTATCAAAATTTATTTTTTTAAGGCATTTATCAAATTTCTTAGAATCTATTTTGCTAGCATAATATAGCATTCTATCCCTATCACTTTTATTTTTAAAAAATCTCTTTGTTATGCTTGTAAAGATAATTTTACATTTACGAGAAAATACGCTTATAAATTTAGATCTTACAATAATGCATTTTGCATTTGTTTTTATAAGAAGTTTTATTAAAAAAGATTTTCCGTGAAATGATATTAAATAATCTAGTGGATATTTGTTTATTTGCTTTATCATACTCTCATCAATTTTATCAATAAGTTCTATGTGATCAATAAAATCAAAATTTTTTAAAATATTTTCAGTATTTTTTCTGCAAAAAACAATTGTATTTGCTTGATAAATATGTTTAATGGCATATAGCATATCTAAACTAACAACCATATTTCCAATATTATGAGGACAAAAATATCCTATGTAAAGTTTATACTCCCCCACCCTCATTTTATTTAGATTTTTGTCTTGATTTATTAAGCTATAGTTGGTCTTTTTAGTCATTTTTAATTCCTTGTGCTTTGTAAAAAATCATCTTTTATATTTTTTTTAGATTGTATCAAAAAATGCTGATTTTTATATGTAAATTCTAAGCTAAAAGAGTGTAAAAGCAATCTTTTAGCTCCTGTAATTTTAATTCTTTCTTCTTTACTAATTTTATCGTCTAATATTTGTTCTATTTGAAATTTTTCTAAACCATATAAGGGATCGCCTAAAATTTTATGTTTCATATGAAACAAATGCAATCTTATTTGATGTTGTCTTCCTGTAAGAGGCTTTGCTAAAACTAAGCTAGCATTTAAATTTTCAAAGAATTCTAAGGTTTGAAAATCTGTTATAGCTTCTTTTCCATTTGCACAAATTTGCATTCTAGTCTTTATCATATCATAATTTTTAGATAAGCTTATGCTTTCATTTACCTTAAATGTTCTTTCTGTTTTTCCCTCTACTAAAGCAAGATAATATTTTTGTATAAGTTTTTTTTCAAACATAGCCTTAAGTTCAATTTGTGCTTGTTTATTTTTTGCAATAAGCAAAAGTCCGCTTGTTTCTTTATCGAGTCTATGAGCTACACAAGCTTTTTCTCCCCATAAATGCCAAATTTCATCACAAAGACTATATTTGCAATTTCTCCCATTTGGATGAGTTAGAACTCCACTTGGTTTTTCTACTACAGCAAAATCTTTATTTTCATAAATTATTTCTAAGCCTTTAGGGTTGTTTTCATATACAATTAATTCTATTATTCCCTCTAAAAATTTATTTTTTTCTTTTACTAAATTTCCATTGCAAAAAAGTCGTTTTTTATCAATAAGTTTTTGCGCTTCTTGCATAGAAATTTTTAACTCATCTATAAGTAGTCTAAATGCCTTTTTTCCATTGCTTGATAGTTTCTTTTTTATATACGCCATTTAATAACTTTCTTAGGTAAATTATAATAAAATCTAAGCTATTTTTTCATAAAAAATTATATAAAAAAAGGTCTTGATAATGGTTGAAAGATATAGTAGAGAAGTTATGGCTAAAAAATGGGATATACAAGCAAAATACGACGCATGGCTTAAGGTAGAATTAGCCGCAGTTAAAGCATGGAATAAACTAGGTCTTATTAAAAATGAAGATTGTGAAAAAATTATAAAAAATGCTAAATTTGATATTAAAAGAATAGATGAGATAGAAAAAACTACAAAACATGATGTAATAGCTTTTTTAACAAGCGTAAGTGAAAGCCTAGGTGAAGAAAGTCGTTTTGTGCATTATGCTATGACAAGCTCTGATTGTATCGATACTGCTGTTGCTTTGCAGATTAAGGATAGTTTAGAATTAATATTACAAGATTTAGATCAAATTTTAAATATCATAAAAACTAGAGCTTATGAGCATAAAAATACACTTATGGTAGGTAGAAGTCACGGAATCCACGGAGAACCAATAACTTTTGGATTGGTTTTAGCTATTTGGTATGATTGCCTTATCCACGCAAAAGATTTGATTATCCACGCAAAAGATTTGATTAGTTGCGGAAAAATTAGTGGTGCTATGGGTAATTTTGCTCATGCTCCTCTTGAATTTGAAGAGGAAGTGTGTAAAAATTTAGGTCTTAAAGTAGCTCCTGTATCTAATCAAGTGATTCAAAGAGATCGTTACGCACAAGTGATTTCAGCTTTAGCTATTTTAGCTTCAAGTTGTGAGCAAATAGCCGTGGCTATTCGCCATTTTCAAAGAACAGAGGTTTATGAAGTAGAAGAATATTTTTCACAAGGACAAAAAGGGAGCTCGGCTATGCCCCATAAAAGAAATCCTGTTTTAAGCGAAAATATTACAGGACTTTGTAGAATGATAAGAGCATATGTAACTCCTGCTTTAGAAAATGTTGCTTTATGGCACGAAAGAGATATATCTCATTCAAGTGTTGAAAGGTTTATATTGCCAGATGCTTTTATAACAACTGATTTTATGCTATCAAGATTATGTGGAGTGATAGAAAAATTGCTTATATATCCAAAAAATATGATGAAAAATTTAAATTTAACCGGTGGATTGGTATTTTCTCAAAGAGTGTTATTAGAACTTCCTTTTAAAGGCATAAGCAGAGAAGAAGCTTATAAAATAGTTCAAAGAAATGCTATGAAAGTATGGAGCGATTTACAAAATGGCAAGCCTGCATTAAATGAAAAAGGTGAAAGTTTATTTTTGATTGCCTTGCTAAATGATGAAGATCTTAAACAATCTCTAAGTGAAATGGATATTAGAAATTGTTTTAATTATGATTATTACACTAAAAATATAGATAAAATTTTTGAAAGAACATTTAATAGGGGTTAATTATATGAAAGTTTTGAAGCGAAATGGAAGAACTGAAGAATTAAATGTATCTAAAATTAAAAAATACACTACAGATGCAGTTGCAAATTTAGAAAATGTAAGCCAAAGTGAGCTTGAAGTTGATGCAAAGATACAATTTAGAGATGGAATTACCACAGAAGAAATTCAGCAAACTCTTATAAAAACTGCAGTGGATAAAATTGATATTGATAGACCTAATTGGACTTTTGTGGCTGCAAGATTATTTTTATATGATCTTTATAAAAAAGTAAGTGGATATAGTGGATATAAACATTTAAGAGAGTATTTAGAAAAGGGCGAAAAAGAGGGTAGGATTTTGCTTGGACTGAAAGAAAAATATGATTTAGATGATTTAAATGCCTATATAGACCCTAATAGAGATTTGCAATTTACCTACCTTGGCATTAAAACTCTTTATGATAGATATTTAATAAAAGATTCTAAAGGTATCCCAATAGAACTTCCTCAGCATATGTTTATGGCAATAGCTATGTTTTTAGCTCAAAATGAGTTAGATTCTCAAACTTGGGCTAAAAAATTTTATGATCTTATATCTAAATTTGAAGTAATGTGTGCAACTCCAACTCTTTCAAATGCAAGAACTACTAGACACCAACTTAGCTCTTGTTACATAGGAAGCACTCCTGATAATATAGAAGGGATTTTTGATTCTTATCACGAGATGGCACTTTTGTCTAAATTTGGCGGAGGTATAGGATGGGATTGGTCAAAAGTTCGTGCTATGGGTGGAAGTATTGATGGTCATAAAAATGCAGCAGGCGGGATAATACCTTTTTTAAAAATTACTAATGATATAGCAGTAGCAGTTGATCAGCTTGGTACTAGAAAAGGTGCAATAGCAGTTTATATAGAGCCTTGGCATATGGATGTTAATGATTTTTTAGATTTGCGTAAAAATTCAGGAGAAGAGCGAAGAAGAGCACACGAATTATTCCCTGCACTATGGATTAATGATTTATTTATGAAGCGTGTGCGAGCCAATGATAAATGGACTTTATTTGACCCTGCTGATACAGCAGATTTGTGTGATTTATATGGCAAAGAATTTGAAAAAAGATATGAAGAGTATGAAAAAGATTCTAGCATAGCTAAAGAAATAATCGATGCAAAAGATTTATGGAAAAAGATTTTATTAAATTATTTTGAAACAGGAATGCCATTTTTGTGCTTTAAAGATACTGCTAATAAAACAAATCCAAATTTACATTCAGGAATTATAAGAAGTTCTAATCTTTGCACAGAAATTTTTCAAAATACAAATCCAAATTATTATCAGATACAAGTAACATATGAAGATGGAAATGTTGAAAATTTTGATGAAAATGATGAAGTTGTAATAGATGGAGGATATAAAAAATTTGCAAGAAAAATATCTACTCTTGATAGCATTAATGGAAAAAAAGTTTATGTGGTAGAAAAATTTAAAAACGAAGGCAAAACCGCAGTTTGTAATTTAGCTAGCATAAATTTAAGTAAAATTAATACTAAAGAAGATATCCAAAGAGTTGTGCCAGTAGCTATTAGAATGCTTGATAATGTTATTGATTTAAATTTTTATCCGCACGTTAAGGTAAAAAATACGAATTTAAAATCTCGTGCCATAGGACTTGGAGTAATGGGTGAAGCACAAATGCTAGCTGAGGAGCAAATTTATTGGGGGTCTAGTGAGCATTTTGAAAGAATAGATCGCTTGATGGAAATGATTAGTTATGAAGCGATTTTAGCAAGCTCAAATTTGGCATTAGAAAAAGGTAAGTATCCTGATTTTGAGGGTTCTAATTGGAGTAAGGGGATAGTTCCTATAGATGTTGCAAATGAAAATGCTAAAAAACTAACCATTAGCGAAGGTCTTTTTTCTCATAGTGGATGTGATTGGGAAAAATTAAGAGAGAAATTAAAAAGAGATGGCATTAGAAATGGATATTTAATGGCCATAGCCCCTACATCTTCAATATCTATACTTGTGGGCACAACGCAAACTATAGAGCCTGTTTATAAGCGAAAATGGTTTGAGCAAAATTTAAGCGGTATGATACCAACCGTTGTGCCAAATTTAAATCTTGATACTTGGCAATATTACACTCCTGCTTATGAGCTTGATCAAAAAGTTTTAGTTAAAGCAGCTGCAATTAGAGGAAAATGGTTAGATCAAGGGCAGTCATTAAATATATTTGTATCACTTGATAAAGCAAGTGGTGGGTATTTAAATGAAATTTATCAATTAGCTTGGGAGCTAGGTATAAAATCAACTTATTATTTAAGAAGTGAAAGCCCAGATAGTGAAAAAGTAAATGTAACAGATCGTTCTATAGAATGTGAAGGTTGCCAGTAAAATTGGAGATAAATTATGTATAAAAAACAATCATTACCAGAGCTTACATTTAGAGGTATTATATTAGGAGGTATTTTAACTATTATTTTTACCGCTTCAAATGTATATTTAGGTCTTAAAGTAGGACTTACTTTTTCTACTTCTATCCCAGCTGTAGTTATAGCTATGGCTGTTTTGAAATTTTTTAAAGATTCAAATATTTTAGAAAACAATATGGTTCAAACTCAAGTATCAGCCGCAGGAACACTTTCGTCGGTGATTTTTGTCATTCCAGGTCTTTTTATATGCGGGTATTGGGTGGAATTTCCTTTATGGCTAACTTTTATGCTTTGTTTTTGTGGAGGAGGATTAGGAGTGCTTTTTACTATACCTTTAAGAAGGGCAATGGTAGTTGAAAGTAAATTAGCATATCCTGAAGGTAGAGCAGCTGCTGAAATTTTAAAAGTTACTAATAAGGATCAAGCTGATAAAAGAGGGCAAATGGGCCTAAAGGAGATAGGATTAGGTGCTATTTTAGCTTCTATTGTAAGTTTATTTTCAAATGGATTTAAATTGATTTCTAGCGAGAGTAGTTTTGCTTTCATATGGCAAAAAATGACTTTTGGATTTTCTACTGGATATTCTGTTGCATTATTGGGTGCGGGCTATTTAGTTGGTGCAGCGGGTGCTATTGCTTTATTTAGCGGAATGGTTTTAGCTTGGATGATTTTTGTGCCTTATTTTTCAATTAAAGAAAGTTTTGATATAAATTTAAGTGCTTTAGAAATAGCAAATCAAATTTGGGTTCAAAAAGTGCGTTTGATAGGCACTGGAGCTATTGCAATAGCTGCTTTATGGACTTTAATCGAGCTTGCAAAGCCAGTGTATGATGGAATGAAAAATATATTTAAAAAAACTTCACTCACTTTTTCACAAGATCCTAAAGATACAGATTTATCTTTAAAGACAATATTGGGATTATTTGTGTTAATGAGTATTGGTTTATTTGTATCTTTTTTTAGCTTTGTAGCAGATTCAAATTTAATTTCAATATATCAAGTTGTTTTTGCATTAGTAGGGACTTTAATGGCTATTTTTATAGGATTTTTTGTAGCTTCAGCTTGTGGTTATATGGCAGGTTTAGTTGGATCTTCATCTTCTCCAATTTCTGGGATAGGACTTCTAGGCATTATGATATCTTCTTTGGTTATTTTGTTATTAGGGCATAAAATAAATTTATTTAGCGACCCTTTAATGACTAAATTTGCAATAGCTTTTGCTATTTTTACAACTAGTGTAATTTTAGCAACTGCAGCTATTTCAAATGATAATCTTCAAGATCTCAAAACAGGATATTTAGTAGGAGCAACTCCTTGGAAACAGCAAATTGCTTTGATTGTAGGATGTATTTTTGGTGCCATAGCTATAGCTCCGGTTTTGAATTTATTATATCAAGCTTATGGGTTTGTAGGGGCTATGCCAAGAATAGGTATGAATGCAGAAAATGCTTTGGCAGCACCTCAAGCAAATTTAATGAGCACCATAGCTCAAGGAATTTTTAATGCTAACATTGAATGGGGTTATGTGTTAATAGGAGTTTTTGTTGGTATTTGTATAATCATTATAGATTTGTTACTTAAGAATAAAAAATTATCTTTACCGCCTTTAGCAGTTGGTATAGGTATATATTTACCACCAGTTGTAAATACACCTTTGTTTATAGGTGGATTGATGGCTTATATAATAAAAAAGCGTCTTATGAAAAAATACAATAACAATACACATAAAAAAGAATTAATACAAGAACATAATCAAAAAGGAGTATTGTTTGCTTCTGGCTTGATAGTAGGAGAGAGTATTTTTGGGGTTTTAATAGCAGGATTAACGGTGTTTTCTATTAGTAGTGGTGGGACTGAAGATCCACTTGCTATAGCGAGTTCTTTTAAAGATGATGGGAGTATAGGTTTTTTAGTATTTATAATCATTATGTTGATTTTTGTAAGAAGAATATTTAAAAGATGAATATAGAATATTATTATGCTTTTATTTTAGGATTTATAGAAGGATTGACAGAATTTTTGCCAATTTCTTCTACAGGTCATATGATTTTAGGTGCAGAAATTTTACGCTTGCAAATTGATAATTTTTGGAGAAGTTTTTTTATTGTTATCCAATTAGGATCGATTTTAGCTGTAGTTTTTATTTTTAAAGATAAATTAACCCATAAAATTGATATATGGTTAAAACTTGCTGTGGGATTTTTACCCGCAGGAGGAGTTGGTTTTATAGCATATAAATTTTTAAAAGAATTATTTAATGGATATACGGTGGCAACTATGCTTATAGTTGGAGGCGTTATTTTTATTATTGTGGAGTTAAAACATAGAAAAAAAGATTATGATGTAAATTCTTTAGATGAGGTAAGTTATAAGCAGGCATTTTTAATAGGTTTAACTCAAGCTCTTGCTATAATACCAGGCACTTCAAGAAGTGGTGCTAGTATCATAGGTGGATTATTACTTGGTCTTAACCGAAAAGTTGCTTCTGAATTTTCATTTTTATTAGCGATTCCAACTATGATAGTTGCAACTTGCTATAGCGTATATAAGGAACCAGAAATTTTAAGTAGTATAAATAATTTTATACCCATAGCTATAGGCTTTATTACGGCTTTTATAGTAGCTTTTGTAGTGATTAAAATATTTTTGAGACTTATTAGCAAAATAAATTTCATACCATTTGGAATTTATAGAATAATTCTAGGGTTTATATTTTTATGGCTTTTTATAAGTGATATACTTGATATAAGTAAAACTAGTATTTGATTTCATAAAATATTGATTTTTTTTAAAAAAAATTAAGTTTTCATAGCTAAAATTGCTTTAACTTTTTAAGTTAATCATTAAAAAATAAAGAACTAATAAAGGTAACAATGACAAAAGATATCATCGCATATATAAATAATGAAGCTTTGATAGATACACAAAGCTGTAATGATACAGATTTAATTCCAGTGTTTTTTGATAATTCTAAAGAAAGTTTAGAGGTAATTCGTCATTCTTGTGCGCATTTGATGGCTCAAGCTATTAAATGTTTATATCCAGAAGCTAAATTTTTTGTCGGTCCAGTGATAGAAGATGGTTTTTATTATGATTTTAGAGTAGATAGTAAAATTTCAGATGAGGATCTAGTAAAAATCGAAAAGAAAATGAAAGAATTGGCGGATTTAAAGCTAGATATAACAAAATATGAATTAACCAAACAAGAAGTAAAAGAAAAATTTATCCACGATGATCTAAAACAAGAAGTATTATTAAGAATTCCTGATGGAATGGTGAGTATTTACAAGCAAGGTGATTTTGAAGATTTATGTCGAGGTCCTCACGTGCCAAATACAAAATACTTAAAGTATTTTAAATTAACTCGTATAGCTGGTGCCTATTTAGGTGGAGATGAAAAAAGAGAAATGCTCACAAGAATTTATGGTATAGCTTTTGCAGATAAAGAAAGTTTAAGTGAGCATTTAAGGATTATTGAAGAGGCTAAAAAAAGAGATCATAGAAAGCTTGGCAATGAGATGAAGCTTTTTACTTTTGATGATGAGATAGGAGGCGGACTTCCTATTTGGCTTAGTAATGGTGCAAAATTAAGATCTAAGCTAGAGCATTTATTGTATAAAGCTCATAGATTAAGAGAATATGAGCCTGTTAGAGGTCCTGAGCTTTTAAAAGCTGATGCTTGGAAGATTAGTGGGCATTATACAAATTATAAAGAAAATATGTATTTTACACAAATTGATGAGCAAGAATATGGTATAAAACCTATGAATTGTGTAGGTCATATTAAAATTTATCAAAATGAGATAAGAAGTTATCGAGATTTGCCTTTGAAATTTTTTGAGTATGGTGTAGTGCATAGACACGAAAAAAGTGGTGTTTTGCACGGGCTTTTTAGAGTAAGGGAATTTACTCAAGATGATGCACATATTTTTTGTATGCCAAATCAAATCAAAGAACAAGTTTTAGAAATTTTAGGTTTTGTTGATATTTTAATGAAAGCTTTTAAATTTGATTATGAAATGGAAATTTCAACACGTCCTGCAAAAGCTATAGGCGATGATGAAATTTGGGATATAGCTACTAAAGCTTTAAAAGAAGCTTTAGATGAGCAGGGATTAAAATATGGTATTGATGAGGGCGGTGGAGCTTTTTATGGTCCAAAGATAGATATTAAGATCACAGATGCATTAAAAAGAAAATGGCAGTGTGGAACTATACAAGTAGATTTTAATTTACCAAGTCGTTTTAAGCTTGAATATACTGATATGGATAATGAAAAAAAACAACCTGTAATGTTACATCGTGCGATTTTAGGATCTTTTGAAAGATTTATAGGAATTTTAATAGAGCATTGTGGAGGAGAATTACCATTTTTTATAGCTCCAATTCAAGTTGCTATCGTGCCAATTTCTCAAAATCATTTTGATTATGCAAAAGAAATTTATAAAATGCTTTTAGAATTAGGTGTTGATAGTGAAATATATCATAAAAGTGAAAGTCTAAATAAAAAAATTCGTTCAGCTGAAAAGACTCGTGTGCCTATGATACTTGTTTTAGGAGATGAGGAGCTTGCAAATAAAACTATAGCTTTAAGAGATAGAAGAGCAAAAGAACAAAAGGTGTTGAAAATAGATGAATTTATAACTTTAATAAAGGAGAGATTAAGTGAGGTATGCTTTTGAGTAAAGAAAGAGAAGTTTTGCTAAATGATGAAATTCAAGCAGATGAGATTAGATGTATAGGTGATGATGGCAAGGTTTATGGCATTATTAGTTCAGATGAGGCTTTAGATATAGCTAATAGATTAGGGCTTGATTTAGTGATGATAGCAGCAGAAGCTAAGCCTCCTGTGTGCAAGATAATGGATTATGGAAAATTTCGCTATCAGCAAGAAAAAAAGCAAAAAGAAGCTAAGAAGAAGCAAAAAATTATTGATGTTAAAGAAATTAAACTTTCTGTTAAAATTGCTCAAAATGATATTAATTACAAGGTTAAACACGCTAGTGAGTTTTTAGAGCAAGGAAAGCATGTTAAATTTAGAGTGTTTTTAAAAGGTCGTGAGATGGGGTCTCCTGAAGCTGGAGTAGCCTTGCTTGAAAAAATATGGCAGATGATAGAAGATATAGCAGAGCAAGATAAAGAGCCTTTGCTTGAAGGGCGTTATGTAAATATGCTTGTAGTTCCTAAAAAGAAAAAGTAAGTTATGCTAGGAGAAGCTTTAAAAATAGTTTAAATCAACATAAGCTAAAAATACTTATCAAAAGATGATGATTTGAATATATGAAGCTATGAGACAAACTAAATTGTATTTAAAAAATAGATTTAGAGATATTGATAATTTTTCAAAGATCAGTATTATCTTGCTATATAAAATAAACTTGATATTTCCTTTATGATTGATAGCATAAAGGAAACAAGTATTCGTGCTTGGCTTTGATATGAAATATAAAATTTTATAAAATTTGATTAGCTAGCAGGGATATTTTTGAGCAACTTGGGTATAAGAAAGTATTATTAATCACTAAAGCAAAACGACAAGGGACAAATGATATTAGATTGTAAGAAGGAAAAACAAACAAGCTACAGGAAATGCGATAAAGCTAAGACATCTTTGAGGTATTATATTTTTTAATGAATAGCAAAAAAGAAAATCCACAATTTTTAAAAGAACAAATCATAACTTATCTTGGCAATAAAAGATCCTTACTTGAGTTTTTAAATAAAGGTTTTGATTACGCTAAAAAAGAGCTTAAAAAAGACAAATTTAGCTTTTGTGATATATTTAGCGGTTCAGGTATAGTTTCGCGTTTTGTAAAGCCTTATGCGAGTTTTATAGTGGCAAATGATTTAGAAGATTATTCTAAGATTATCAATGAGTGTTATTTGAGCAATCAAAACGCACAATTTTTACAAGAATTACAAAAATATTATGATTTTTTACTAGCTGATTTAAAACTTGAAAAAGGTTTTATAAGCAAACTTTACGCACCAGATGATGATAAAAATATCAAAAAAAATGAGCGAGTATTTTATACACTTAAAAATGCGATGTATTTAGACTCCATAAGGAAAAAAATATCAACTTTACCAGATGATATGCAAAAATATTTCATCGCCCCACTTATCTATGAAGCAAGCGTGCATGCAAATACAAGTGGGGTTTTTAAAGGCTTTTACAAAGATAAAAATGGCATAGGTAAATTCGGGGGTAATGCAGAAAATGCACTGAGTCGCATTAAAGGCGATATAGTTTTGAAAATGCCTATTTTTTCTAACTTTACTTGTGAATTTGAAGTTTTTCAAAAAGATGCAAATATTTTAGCTAAAGAGCTAGGTGGTATAGAAGTGGTGTATTTAGATCCGCCTTATAATCAACATCCTTACGGGTCAAATTATTTTATGCTAAATTTAATCGCTAATTACAAAAAGCCAAAAGAACTTTCAAAAGTCTCTGGCATACCACAAGATTGGAATCGCAGTGCTTTTAATAAAGAAAAAAAAGCCGAAGACGCTTTGTTTGAGCTAATTAATGATTTAAAGGCTAAGATTGTGTTGCTTTCTTATAATTGTGAGGGTTTTGTAAAAAAAGAAAATTTTTTAAAGCGTCTGAAAAAAATAGGAAAGTGTGAAATTTTAGAGCAAAAATACAATGCCTTTAGAGCTAGTAGAAACCTTTCTAAACGCTCCATACATATACAAGAACAGCTTTATGTGATTAAAAAATATTAATCTTGTATGTATGATTTTAATTGTTGATATAATTTTTCTTTTAAGCTTAATGGAGTATGTATTTTGATATATGGTATCCAATATCTTATCAAATTTAAAAGTTCATCATCATAAGTGTAAAATGCTTTGATATAAATAAAATTCTCATCATCGTCTATAAATTCGTATTTAGTAAGAGCATTTTTTCTTAAGAAGTATTCCTTGGCTTTTTTATCAAGTTTTAAAATAGCTTCTTTGCTTTCCTTGCTAATCCAATTACTTTGATCTTTTTGAATTTGCTTTAAAAACTCTTCTTTCGGGGTAAAAATTTCTTTCTTTTCTACTCTTAGTTTTGTGATTTTAGAGAAAGTGAAGGTTTTTAAAGTGTTGTTTTCATCTGCTAAAAGATACCATATGTGATTAATGTTTATGAGTTTGTATGGATTAGTTTTTCTATGTTTTTCTTTGTAGTAAAAACTAATGGGATATTTTGCTATGATAGCTACGCTTAGTTCTTCAAAAATTTCTCTATCAAGTGCTTCATAGCTTTGAGTTTTGACTAAAAAGGCTTTGTTGATCTTTTCATTAAGCAAGTCGTTTAAAAACTCTTTATCTAAACTAGGATAAAGCTTACCTATACCACTTAAAATAGCAAAATTTTGTATATCTTTAAAACTTAATTTTCCTAAACCATAACCTTCTAAAAAATACTTTCCATTTTCTTTTTTTATAGGGATAAAAGCAAGGCGATCGTGCAAGTCTCTTTGTATAGTGCGAATACTGACATTAAATTCTTGCGAAAGTTCTTCTAAACTAAAACGCTCACCATTGTTTAAATACTGCAGTATAGACACTAAACGTGTAGAAAGCTTGTCTTTATCCATCAAAAACCTTTTTTATTTTTGATTATTTTAGCAAATCTTTTATGTTTTGTTTGATTGTTTTTGGATCGTTTTCATAAGTAATTAAAAGCTCTTGAGTAAGCTTTAAAAAATCATCAAAATCATTAGGATTTTCTTTTTTAAATTTAAGCACTTTATCTAGTATGATAAAAGCTGCTTCAGTTTTGTCGTTTTCTTTTTTATAAAGCTCTTTAAGCTCTAAAGCAAACTTAGTGTAAGTGTAGGCTTGCTTTGGCTTTGAGATGATATCAAAGATGTTTGATTTGTAGCTAAAAAGCAATGAAAAAAGTTGAGGCAGTTTGTTTAGCATCGTGTATCTTTCTTCGAAAATATTAAAAACTAGAGTATTTTTACTCTAGTTTATGTAAATATCATTTCTCGGTAGTGCTGATTTGGTTTTTGATATTTTCTATGTCTGATTCATTATATTTTAACTTTATTGTATCTACAACATCTTCAAAGTTAAAGCATTTACCTAAGATATTATCAAAATTATCATCTAAATAAGCACCATAAACAGTCCCCATTACCTTTGTACCACAAAAAGCAACAGTGCTATTAAAGGCAGCTCCTGCTGCAGTTCCTATTCCTGGGATAAATTTGAGGGTGCTTCCAATAGCTAATTTTAATCCATATCCAGCAGCACACACAGAACATAATGCAATCGCTATTTTTTTAGCATTTTCCATGTTTAATTCAAGATCATAGATCTTGCTAATATGCACGATCATTGCAATTTGAGTAGGAAGCAATACAGCAAAATCAGAAAAAGGTATAGGTGTTGCTGCTAGACCTGCAGCTATTTTTGAATACCTACCAACTAACAGATCAGTATCTTCTTTTAGTTGCTTTTTTCTTCTATCTTTATCGTATTTTTGCTTTCTAGCAAAAGCCTTTTTTTGTGCTTCGGGTAATATGATATAGGTTTTATTGATTAAATCATTTATATTTTTAGGTTCTTTAATGTTGCCATCATCATCTTCAGTTTTTATGGCTACAACTCTTTGCATATAATTATCATCTATTATATTAAATATATCTTTTATTTTATCAGAAAATTTTTCACCTTTATCATCTTTATCTTGTGTTGCTTTTGTTATGATTATCATAGTTGGAATCTCTAATTTTTTGCAAAAATCATAAAGTTCTTTTTCTTTATCTTCAACCCTTCTACCAGGCTCACTTATACAAAACCATACTATATGAATTTGATCCTCGACATTTTTGTGTTTTTGCTCATTTAAGAATTCTTTGATTTTTTCTATCTCATTACCTTCTAATTCTAATCCTTTCGTATCATAAATAGTTAAGTCGTTTTTATGGTGAGCTTTTATTTCTTGTGTTATGGGTTTACCACTGCCTGTTTTTGCTACAGATTCTCCAAAAATAGTGTTTATAAGAGAGCTTTTTCCAACTCCTGATTTTCCTATGATAAAAAGATTTAATTTATTACTTATGTCTTTTTCCATCTCCTTTTCCAACTCTTGTATTTTTCCAAAATTTAAATTTTCAAACATTTTGCCTAAGTCGATTTCTTTATCCATTTTTTTCCTTTCAATTTTAAATTTATTTTTCGTTATATATAAATTTGCTTAAGTTGTTTTGTTTTTAATTATATTTATAAGTGCCATTACACCTACTAAAATTAGCACGTAAGACACTGCTACATTTATAATTCCGTATTTTTCTATTAAAAATAAACTCGGCAAAATAACACAAAATAATATAAATGCAATCAAAATCCAAAATGCTCCGCAAATTATAGTCCATATAGCAATAATTATCATTACTATGATACTAATTATGACCATTTAATTCCTTTTTATTATACAAAACCCCCCCCCATTGTCAAGATATTTATGATAGTTTGTATTATCATTTAAGGT
>NZ_JAHHTD010000018.1 GCF_020024835.1 Campylobacter sp.
ATATAATTTTCTTTTTCCTTGTTTCTCTAAAAAATTATCTCCACTAATAATACCATCAATATAGCTTTGACATTCTAAAATCTCTTCTTTATCAAGATTTTTATTCCAATGATTTTCATGATATGAAGTAGAATCATAATTAAACCCATTAACATCAAAAAACCAGCTATCAGGTAAAGCTCCTCTATCATAACAAATAAATTTAATATTATTTTTTCTTACAAAATCATATATAGCATATCTTTTTTCATTACCATAAGGATTTGGAAATAACACTGCATTAATCTTTTCATCTTTAATAAAATTTAAAAATTTATCTTGTTGAAAATTCTCACCATCAAAAAAAGAACTCTCTTTCTTACTTTGAATTTTTCCAAGATATGGAATAATATCTTTTAAAGAATCTAAAACTAACTTATCATTGTTACACAATAGTAATATTTTGTTATTTAATACACTTTTATTAAGCAAAGGTATAATTTGATATTTTTTTAAACTCTTTAAATTCTCATAAAATTTCTTATGATTTTTTCTACGATTTGACATATAATTATTTTGATTAGGTTCTTCATGAAAAAAGTGATACATATACACACCATGAAAACTCATCTCATAGCCAAGCAAAGAAAACCAAGCTCTAAAACCTTTAAATTTTCTAATATTCCAAGTGCCTTCATCATAACAAAGCGCCTTTGGTGTTTTCGAAAAAATTGTAGTATTAAATAACAATCTTGCAAAGAAATCATGATCTTCATAGCTATGACCTACAAATTCACTATTATTACCACCTAATACTAAAAATTTATGCCTATTTAAAACAATAGTACTTGATACTAAAGAAAAATACTTTATTAAAGTTCGCTTTCCGCTGATAAGATCGTTTTTAATAATATCATCCCACAATTTTTTATCTTGCTTATAGATATATTCACTGCCTTCTTTACTAAGATACACCACAGGTAAAACTAAAATTTCATTAACATTTTGTGAGATATTTTTAATATCTATAAGATTTAAAATTTTCTCTAAAGAGTATGAAGAAATATAACAATCTACATCTAAAAACGTAATCACCTTAGCACTGGCAAAACTCGCACCAAGATTACGACACTTACCTTGTGAGAAAAAATCTACCTGACTTTCATCTTTTATATAAATATGCCCATTATTTTCTATAAGGTCTTTTAAATTATGCTCTAAAGATGAATACCCCTCGACAAAAATATACTCAACATTATGATCACTCTTATACTCATTTGCTTTATATATTACTCTTTCTCTTATATAACTTCTTTCCTCGCTTAAACCAAATGGAATAATAATAGAAAGTTTCACATATTTCCTATCGCATAAAGTTGTATAATACCTACTATTTTTGTATCTTGTGTAACAATTATTTCTTTAATTTTATGCTTTAACATAAGCTCTTCAGCCTCACTAGCCATAGTATTTGCTTCTATAGTTTTAGGATTAAGACTCATTATTTCTTTAGCTTTGAAATCAAATCTTGGCTTAATATTATTTTTTAAAGCTCTTCTTAAATCTCCATCAGTGATTATGCCGACTAAATTTTCATTTTCTAATACTATACAAAGTCCAAGTTTTCCACTCGTCATAACATCAATTAATTCTTTAAATTCACTTTCAGGAGAAACTATAGGTAATCTTTTTGATACCATTAAATCACTAACTCTAGTTAAAAGTTTTTTACCTAAACTTCCACCTGGATGAAATAAAGCAAAATCGTCTGGTTTAAAATGTCTTTTTTTCATCAAAACTGCAGCTAAAGCATCACCTATAGCTAAAGTAGCGGTTGTAGAAGACATTGGAGCAAGTTGCAATGGACACGCCTCTTTTTTGATAGCTACATTAATAAAATAATCTGCTTGTTTTACTAAGGTTGATTTTGCATTACCTGCCATAACAATCAAAGGAATACGTCGTCTTTTAACTACTGGTATAAGTTTTAAAATCTCTTCAGTTTCACCAGAATTTGATATAGCTAAAAGCACATCACTACTTGTAAGCATACCAAGATCTCCATGTAAAGCTTCACCTGGATGCATAAAAAAGCTAGGTGTTCCAGTGCTTGCTAAAGTAGCAGCTATTTTAGCACCTATATGACCTGATTTTCCCATACCAGTTACAACACATCTACCTTTAATAGAAAAAATCAACTCTACGCTTTTAATAAAATCATCATTTAAATGATTAATTAAATCTAAAATCGCTCTAGATTCTATCTCTAAAACTTCTTTTGCTATTTCAAACATACTATTTTGAGTCATTTTTTACCTCATAAATTCAAAACAACATTGGTTGCAATAGCTATTTGATATAAAATTTGAGTTAGCATACTCACAACTTGTAAATTTTGACTATCTATTTTTGGTAAAACCAATATAGAATCTCCTGCTCTAATATTTGCTGAACTTCTACCATTGTATTTTGTCGCTTTTCCATTAGCATTAATAACTAAAACTCTTGAAATATCAGCTCTATCACTATAACCACCAGCTAGATTAATATAATATCTTAATTTCTCTTTATTCATATACACAAAAGCTCCAGGTATGGAAACTTCACCTTGAACTAAAACTATATTGTTTTTAGCTGGAATATTAATAATATCACCATCTTCTAAAACAACAGCCTTATAAGCTTTTACATTATCAATGACAATTTGCCCTTTTGGCTCAACTTGCTTAGCACGCTCAATAAAATCTAAAATTGTCTTTGCTTGAGTGGCTCTTATACTAGCTTGTTCAGCATTTACAGATGAACTTGTAAGGGCTAATGTTTCAAGTTCTTTAAGTTGAGCATTTATGAGTTGTTTTTGAGTGGCTGCTACACTTTTTCTAAATACTTGCAAAGCTTGCATATTTGATTGTGGATTTGCATCAATCATACTAACTATATCAGCTAAAGTAGTGCCTCTTTTTACAACTATAGAATGCAAACCATTATGCTCACCTTCTATTTGTATATTAATATTTTGTGCAGTATAATCAGGCCTAAATTCAATTTCATCGCCTGCGTGTAATATTACATCTAAAAAATCTTTTTTTGTATAAGCATCTATTTGCAATTTATGATCAGCTCTATAACTTTTAACTACTGCATTTGTTACTATAGGTTTAGCACCGGCAATATTTGCTATATCAGCTAAAGTTTTAATATCTTCACTCAATTCAAATCTAAAAGGTTTTTGCACATCACCATTAACAAAAACATAATCTTTTACACTACCTACTAAAATTACATCACCCATTCTAAATGGGAAAAGCCCCAACTCACCTTTTAATAAAAAATCATATAAATCAATTCTTTTAATGACTTGATTATCTCTTAAAATTTCAATCTCTCTAAAACTTCCATATTCTAAATTAATACCTTTTGCCTTATCAATATACTGGATAACAGAATCTGAACTCAAACCTTGATAAAGACCTGGTTGATTTACATTACCTGTTACAAAAACTGAGACATTTTGATAAATATCCATATCTGCATACACATAAACATTACTCTTATAAATTTTATTTATTGCCTTGGTAATAACACTTACTAAAGCACTATTTTTTACTCCTAAAAGATTAATCGCTCCAACTCTAGGAATAAAAATATTTCCTTGAGAATCTACAACTAAAGTTTGTATAAACTCAACAGCACCCCAAATTTTAACATTAATCTTATCCCCTACAGCTAGCTTATAATCTGGATTATAAATATGCTGTGTAAATTTTGTAAAATTTCCATTAAATAAATGTGCTCCAAAAACTTTTATCGTAGAAAACTGAGTTTGATTTAAATCACTATTATTACTATCATAACTAATTTGTTTTTCTTTATTAACAAATGACTCATTTTGAACCTTAGTTATTTGAGAAACATCTACTGCACCAAATATAAGTAATGGTAAAATTAAACATAATAAAATCTTTTTCATTAGTATCTATGCTCCTCAATAATCATTTTAATAAATTTAGCAATACCAAAAATTAAAGATAAAATCATAAAAGCTGTTAGAATATTATATAAAGTTTCAGGATATTTTGCACTTTGTGGCAAACTTGGACTTTGTATAATAACCACTTGTTTAATTTTTCTCAAAGCTTCAATTCTGGCAGTTTCATAAGCTTTTAAAGCGGCAGTATAAGCACTTTCTGCAAAACCAACCTCTATGGTCAGATCTTGAAATTTAGCCGCTAAATCATTTAATTTTTGTGAATATTTTGATGAAGTTATTTTAGCCTTTTCTTTTTGAAGTTGCTTTTTTAATGCTGTAATTTCTGATTTTATAGTGATAATTTGTGGTGCATTATCATTTATATAACTTTGCATCATTAAAAGCTCAGCCTCTTTTGTGGCTATTTTAGCCTCAATCTCACTCAAAAGCTTTAAAATTCCTTCTGACTGCTTTAATGGATCAAAAACACCATATTTATTTTGAAAAGCCAAAAGTTCATCTTTTGCTTTTTGAAACCTTTGTTTAAATTTAAATAATTCTTCCTCAGCAAAAGCCATTTGCTCTCTTGCAGTTTTATGTGAAATTTCATTAATAAATCTTTCACTTTCTTTAACTATAGTAGTAGCTATTAAATGAGCGTCTTCAGGTTCAAATCCTTCTACTTCTATCTTAAATATTCCACTACCTAAATTTTCTTCTACAATTTTTACACGTTTTTGATAGTATTTTAAAAAACTTTCTTGACTCATAGAATTTGATACGCTATAGAAAATATCTAATTTATGTTTCTCATAAAGCTCTTTAATTTTGATTTTTTCTTCTAAAATTTTTAACATATCTAAAGAATGAATATAAAATTTTAGATATTTTGTATCTTCGCTAGAAAAAGAATTATTTGTAAGCAACGAAGCTAGACCATTAACTGCTGAATTACCGCCTGTAGTTGATTTAACGCTAAGTATGCTCTCGCTTACATAGCGATCTGCTGCTAAAAAAAAATAATAAAATACTACAAAAAACATTGCAATCAAAACAATTTTAAATGAATGTAAAATTTCTATATTTTTAATTTTTTCAAATATTTTATTTTGCATTAATCATTCCTTGATACACAGCTATACCTTCTTCTATATCATCATAAACACTTGCTTGGCCATTTTGCATAAATATGATTTTATCACACCATTGTTTAATTTCAGCAACATTATGTGAAACCATAATCACTTTAGATTTACTTAGTTGTTCCTTATAAAGTTTAAGACTTTTTTCTTGGAAACTTGGATCTCCAACTGCGCCAGCTTCATCGATCAAATAATAATCAAAATCAAATGCCATACTAAGTCCAAAAGAAATCCTAGCACTCATTCCTGCTGAATATGTATTCATAGGTTCATTAAAAAATTTTCCAAGTTCAGCAAATTCTTCAACAAATTCTACTTTTTTATCTAATTCTTTCCCTTTATATCCATACACTCTTGCAACAAATTTTACATTATCTCTAGCTGACAATCTATGTTGGAAAGCTCCACCCAAACCCAAGGGCCAAGATAATTTTTTATTAGTTATAATTTTTCCACGATCAGGTAATTCAGAACCACTTAATAATTTCATTAAGGTTGATTTACCAGCTCCATTACATCCCATTAAACCTATACTACAATTTTCAGGAAATTCAAAAGATAAATCTTTAAAAACATAATGTCTTCCATGAGTTAAAGGATATGATTTAGTTAAATTTACTAATTTAATCATGTTTTCCTCACAGCAACAATAGCCTGTCTATTATAATAATATAAAAATAAAGCTATAAATAAAATAATGCACATCCAAACTAAAGGATAAGTATAATTATAATCATCTTGTAAAGGATAGTGGTCAAAAAAATTATATTTTAAAAGTTCCATAATATGTATTAAAGGGTTGTAATAAAGAAATTTTAATATATATTTAGGAGTTAAAAAAGTTGGAAAAATAATACCAGATATCCAGTAGAATATTACACTAAAATAGCCAAAAAATACTTTAAGTAAATCGGCAAAATGTCCAATTACTGCAAAACATATCCCTAAAGAAAATGCAAATAACAATAATAATAAAAACGAAAATATTACTCCTAAAAAATGTCTTGGTAAGACATCATAATGAATAAACCATCCCGCTATAAACATAATAAGCACAAAAATTGTTGAGTAAATACAAAATTCTAGTAGTGCTCTTGCTATAAAAACATGTATAGGTCTTACTGGTTTATAAGCAAATAAAGGTAAATTTGAACTTATACCATTAATAATTTGATTTATAATACTCCTAAACATAAAAAAAGGTATAATTCCTACTGCTAAAAACATAAAAATAGGGATACCTGGTAAAGTTATTTGATGATTATATTCTCTTATAGCACTAACAATATAAACAATAGCAAAAACAAATATCATTGGCTCACCAATCACCCAAAAATAGCCTAAATGCTTATTAATCCCAAATCTAGTCTTTAGCTCTCTAAAAAAAAGAGCATGAATGACATCGATCATATTTTTACCTTTATCAAAATTAAAAAACTTTTGTATTATACTTTTTATTCTTAATATAATATTTAACGAGGAAAAAATGCAAATAAATTTTTTTACAAGCTTGGAGAAAATTTTATATGAAAAAGATATTGATACTAAAATCAATGATTTTAAAAATTTCTATGAAAATTTTAAGCTTGATTTATGTAAATTTGATCATAATCATCAAGCTATAATCCAACAAAATATTCAAGCAAAAATACTTCACCCTACAAAAATACGAAGACCTAAACAAGTAAATAGCACTTTAGCACTAGCAAAAATAATTCATTCAATAGCTCATATAGAATATAGTGCCATAAATTTAGCTTTAGATGCAAGTTATCGTTTTAAAAATTTACCTCATCAATTTTATAAAGATTGGCTTGAAGTGGCAAATGAAGAAATAAAACATTTTTTACTACTTGAAAAAATATTAAATGAATTAGGATTTAAATATGGTGATTTTAATGTTCATGACAATCTTGAACAAGCTTTATTTTTAACTAAAGATAGCTTAGCTCAAAGAATGGGTATAGTGCATAGAGGACTTGAAGCAAAAGGACTTGATGCCAATCCTTTTGTTTTAAAAAAATTAAATTCAAGCAACCATCCTGTAAAAATATTTTTTAAAGAAATTTTTAAAATCATATTAGAAGATGAAATTCAACATGTAAATAAAGGCAATATATGGTGGGAATTTGCAAAGGATGAAAAAGATGATTATATATCTTTATGTAAAAATTTCAAAGAATTTATTTTGTTAGGAAAAAAATATAACAAAGAAGCTAGAATCAAAGCTGGATTCAAACAAGAAGAATTAGATATGCTAAATACTTTATATAATAAAAATGGTGGTTAGAGGCAGAATCGAACTGCCGACACGCAGATTTTCAGTCTGCTGCTCTACCGACTGAGCTATCCAACCAAAAATAAAATTTGATTATATTCTTTAATTCTTTAAAAAAAGTTGAATTTAAAACAATTACTTATTTTTTTCTGCAAATACACCCAATTTAAACATTTTTTGCATTCTTAAAGCAGCCAACTCCCTTACATCAAATTTTTCCAGTTCCTCAATATTTTTCAAAATATAATCACTTACATTTTTTATAGTATTTTCCTTATCTCTATGAGCTCCACTTATAGGCTCTTCAATCACATCATCAATCAACCCTTGATTTTTTAAATCATCAGCAGTAACTTTCATAGCTTTTGTTGCAGCTTCTATTTTAGATGAATCATTCCACAAAATAGCTGCACAACCTTCTGGAGAGATTACTGAAAATACAGAATTTTTCATCATAGCAAGCTTATCTGCAACTCCTATAGCCAAAGCTCCTCCACTTCCACCTTCACCTATAACAATAGCAATACTAATAGTTTTTAAATTACTAAGTTCATATAAATTTCTAGCTATAGCCTCACTTTGACCTCTTTCTTCAGCACCTATTCCTGGATACGCACCTGGAGTATCTACTAAAAAAACAACAGGTATATTAAATTTTTCAGCCATTTTAGCTACTCTTAAAGCTTTTCTATAGCCTTCTGGATGAGGCATACCAAAGTTTCTATATAATTTCTCTTTTGTACCTCTTCCTTTTTGTTCGCCTATTATTATAACTTTCTTACCACCTATATACCCTATATAACAAACTATAGCAGGATCATCTCTAAAAGCCCTATCTCCATGTATCTCATAAGCATCAGTCAAAATAGCTTGAATATAATCTAAAGCATAAAGACGATCAGGATGTCTTGCAATTTGCAAGCGTTGGTAATCACTTAAATTTTTATAAATTTTTTGTGTTTCTCTTTCAAGATTTTTCTCTAAAATTTTAACCGCCTCAACATCACCCTTGATTTTAGCATTAGCCAAATCATCATCAATTTGTTGAATACTCTTTTCAAAATCTAAGTAAGAAGCCATTTATCAATCTACTTTTTTAAATATCACACAACCATTAGTCCCACCAAATCCAAAAGAATTACTCATAACCACATTTAAGTCGCGTTTTATTGACATATTTGAAACATAGTCTAAATCACAATTTTCATCAGTGCTTGTTTGATTAATAGTTGGAGGAATAATACCTTGCTTTAATGCCATTAAAGAAATCACTGCCTCAATAGCACCCGCAGCTCCTAAACAATGTCCAATTTGTCCTTTTGTAGAACTAACTAACGGAACTTTATCTTTAAACAATTCTTTAATAGCAGCCGTTTCATTTCTATCATTTGCAGGAGTTGAGGTTCCATGTGCGTTAATATAATCAATGTTTATATTTCCAGCCATTTTTAAAGCTTTTTTCATAGCACGCAAAGGCCCTTCTAATGTTGGAGATGTGATATGATTAGCATCAGCACTCTCACCATATCCGATTAATTCAGCATAAATTTTTGCTCCACGCTTTTTTGCTACCTCATACTCTTCTAAAACTAAAGCTCCAGCGCCCTCTCCCATAACAAATCCATCTCTTTCTTTGTCAAAGGGCCTTGAAGCTTTTGATGGTTCATCATTTCTAGTAGAAAGTGCTTTCATTGCAGCAAATCCACCAATACCCACAGCACAAATTGCTGCTTCAGCTCCAACAACAAGCATTCTATCTGCATTACCTAAAACTATACTTTTATATGCCTCACCTATAGCATGAGTTCCAGCAGCACACGCTGTTACACAAGATATATTTGGACCTTGTAATCCATGTTCAATAGAAATTATCCCTCCAAGCATATTTACTAATGCTGACGGGATAAAAAAAGGAGAAATTTTACGAGGTCCTCGTTCTGAACAAATAACAGAATTTTTTTCAATATTTGGCAATCCACCTATTCCTGCAGCTGAAACTACTCCAAATTCCTCTTTATCTATATCATCAAATTTAGCATCTTCCATAGCTTCCTTTGCAGCTTTGATACCTAGCTGTATAAAACGATCTATTTTTTTAACTTCTTTAGCATCACAAACACTCAAAGGATCGAAATTTTTTACCTCAGCAGCAATTTGAACTGGAAATTCAGAAGCGTCAAAAAGAGTAATTTTATCAACACCACTTCTGCCTTCGCAAATAGCCTTAAATGAACTATCTTTATCTAATCCAAGGGCGTTAATCATTCCTAAACCTGTTATTACAACGCGTTTCAACCCGTTCTCCTTAAAAATTTTAAAAAATAATTACTTTTGAAGATTATCAATGTAATTTACAACATCTTCTATTTTTACAAGTTTTTCAGCATCACTATCTGGAATTTCTACATCAAATTTTTCTTCTAAAGCCATTACCAATTCAACAACATCTAAAGAATCAGCACCTAAATCTTCAATAATTTTTGATTCCATTTTCACCGTATCTTCATCAACGCTTAATTGCTCAACTACAACTGCTCTAACATCATCAAAAGTTGCCATTTGTATCTCCTAAAATTAAAAAATAAGCTATATTCTACAATAAAAAAATAAATTTCTCATTTAAAAAACTAAAGATTATTACAAAAATTTAATTATCTATATTGAAAAAGCTTATTTTTACAAAAAATAAGCTTGCTAAAAATCAAAACAACTTAAATTTTCTAAATTTTGAATATTTTCAACTAATTCTTCGGCCTTTTCTAAAGAAAATGCTATAGTAGCATTAGAAAGGAATTTGTCTTTTAATTCATAAAAATTTAAAGGATTATCAAAATTTCCTTTATTAATCAATACATCTTTTTTGATTATTCTTCCATCATCTAAAATAGCCTCCAAATGGCCTGGAAAGTATTTAGGAAAACCGCTAGATTTTTTCTTTTCGTAGCTAATTTTTTTAGCAAATTCTATCAAATTAGTTCTATTTAGATCTTCATAAGATTTTAAAGTAATCTTGCCATCAAAAAAAGCCAAGGCTATTAAAAATGGCATAGAAAATTTTGCCGCATAGGCACTTTCTGGTATGTATTTTGCTTCGATTGGATCACATATAAAAGAAATTGGCACCTCATCTACAAAACAATGTATGCTTTTAATATTTTCTGCTTTTAAGCCATCATTTTTCAAACTTATAGCACAATCAATAAATCCATGTGCAAAATGACAACTTGGATAAGGCTTTAATGACACTTGCATTACTTGCCAAATTTCATTTAATCCTTTGCAAAGTTCATTTTTATCACACTCATTTTCTAAACCAAAAGTTCTAAAGATATTATCTCTTCCTTCAAA
Source organism: Campylobacter sp. (assembly GCF_020024835.1). Classification (GTDB taxonomy): domain Bacteria; phylum Campylobacterota; class Campylobacteria; order Campylobacterales; family Campylobacteraceae; genus Campylobacter_D. The sequence continues at coordinate 10,718 of NZ_JAHHTD010000018.1, forward strand.
TATACTCAAAGGACCGCTCATATTAGCTTTTGCAAAATTCGCCACTAAAATTCCATTTTTTAAAGCATTAGCTACGTGTAAAACTTTAGAATTAGATCCATTAGATAAAAACTCATTTATTCCACTTGCAAAACTTCCTGCTAAACCCAAAGCATTAATAATTTGCTCTTTATTTAAATCAAGCAAAATGCAACTTGCAGCCACACTACCAAAAATTCCCGCTATAGCTGTAGTATGAAAACCGCGTTTGTGAAAACTTCCTTTACTAGCTATACCTACCCTAGCAGCAATTTCCCAACCTACAATAAAAGCTTTTAAAACTTTTTTTCCACTATCACAAACATTAAATCCATAAGTTAAACATAATGGAGTTAAAATCGCACTAGCATGTAAAATAGCTTCAGTATGAGTATCATCAAAATCAAGAGCATGAGCTGCAATGGCATTTGTCATCGCAGCATAAATTACATCAAGCTTTTTATCTTCACCCCAAATTTTTTTACTAGGATTGGTGCTTAAAGCTTCAAAAGCTTTAATTGCATTTAGCACACAAGTTTCATTTTTAGCAGCTAAAGCCGTTCCTAATGTATCAAGCATAAGTTCTTTTGCTCTTTGTTTCACTTCACTAGGAATAATTTCATAATCTAAATTTATAATAAAATCAGCTAATTTTTCACTTAAATACATAGTTTTTTACCTTAAAATTTCAGCATTAGCAATTTTTTCTAAAAATTCATCTACTAATTTTGGTGCATAACCTACATAAGTGGTAGCATCCATTAAAATATCAATATCTTTTTCGCTTAAAACCTTGCTTACACGCTCATCTTCTAATAAAACCTCTTTAAAAGTTTTATGATTTTCTATACCTCTCATAGCATTTTCATATACAATTTCATGTGCATGTTGCTTACCATAACAATCACTCAAAGCAAACATAACTCGCTCTGCTAGCACAAAACCATCAAGGGTATCAAGGTTTTTTAGCATTTTGTCTTTTTTAACTTCTAAATCATCAAAGACAAATTTCATATTAGCTAATACCACAGAAAGCATTAAAAAAATTTCTGGTAAAAGTTTCCACTCCATTTTCCAAACTTGACCATCTCTTTCATGTTCGTGTCTTTCTATATCGCTAATAATGGCTATATTTGCTCTTAAAGCATTACTCACTGTTACTGCATTTTCGCTTACAGCAGGATTTCTTTTATGCGGCATAGTAGAGCTTCCTACTTGTCCTTTACCAAAAGGTTCAGCAATTTCATCAATTTCATTGTGTGCTAAAATTAAAAGTTGATGTGCAATTTTATTAAAAGTTGCATTAATATTACCCAAAACATAACCAAGCTCTATAAAACGATCTCTTGCTGGTTGCCAAGAGATATCAGGCACTTTTAAACCTAAACTTTCTAAAGTAAGTTTTTCTACCTCATCAGCTTTATCACTTAAACTAGCTTTAGTTCCTACTGCACCTACGATTAATCCTACATACAATCTCTTTTCAAGCTCATTAATTCTTTCATAATGGCGGTTTAATTCGCTAAGCCAAATTGAAACTTTATGTCCAAAAGTTATAGGTAAAGCTTGTAAAGCTAAAGTTCTTCCCATCATAGCAGTATTTTTATGTTCTTTTGCAATTTTTGCTAAATTTTTAGCTATATCTTTTAAATCTTGCTTGATTAAATTCATTGCTTCTTTAAACTGCAAAACAATGCCTGTATCGATGATATCTTGAGTGGTTACACCAAAATGCACGTATTCTCCAAAACCATTTTCACAAGCTTTTTCTAAACCACGCACAGTAGGAACTAAGGGATGTTTAGTTTTTTTAAATTCAGCAAAAATAAAATCCATATCCATAAATTTATAATGAGCTTTTTTAGCTATTTCTATAGCTGCTTCTTGAGGGATAATGCCTAATTTTGCTTGAGCATTTGCTAAAGCAGCTTCTACATCAAGCCATTTTTGAATTCTATTTTCTTCACTAAAAATAGCTCTCATTGCAGGGGTGCTCCAAGAATCTTGAAGCAATCTCATATCAAATACACTCACACCCATATTTTATCCTTTAAAATTAATTCTTTCAAATGCTTGTTTTAAATCTTGAATTAAGTCTTTACTATCTTCAAGTCCTATATGAAACCTTACAAAAGGGCCTCTAAGGCTCCAATTAGTAGCTGTTCTTGGTGGAGTAGTAACCGTAGCTAAGCTCTCATACCCACCCCAGCTTGCACCGATTGAAAAATACTCTAAATCATCGACAAATTTAATAGCCTGTTCTTTAGAAATACCATCTGCAAATTCAATCGTTACCATACCATTAGCACCTTTATGATCACGCATAAATACATCATAATTTAGATGAGTTTTTAATTTTGGATAAAAAATTGTTTTAACTTCTTTTCTATTTTGTAAAAACTCTACTATTTCATCTGCACTTTTTTCATGGGCTTTCATTCTTATATCTAAAGTTCTCATACCACGAAGTACTAAATAAGCATCATCAGGACTTGTTGTAAATCCTAAAGCTTCAGGTAATTTGTCAAAATTTTTCCATTCTTTCTCATTAACTACTACTATACCCATAGTAACATCAGAATGTCCGCTTAAATACTTAGTAGCAGCAATAACTGAAATATCTACTCCAAGCTCAAGTGGGTTTAAAAAATATCCACTTGAATAAGTATTATCAATTGCTACTGGAATATTATATTTATGTGCTATTTCACAAAGTTTTGGTAAATCTATAATTTCATAAAGTATAGAACCTGGACTTTCACAAAGAATTAATTTTGTATTAGATTTAATTTTTTCTTCTACATCAGTTGCATCAGCTTTTAAAAAATCAATTTCTATACCCATTTTAGTTAAAAACAAATCGCAAATTGTTCTAACAGGCCCATAAATAGCATCAGTAATTAAAAAATGTGCATCTTTACTAGCATAATTTAAAAGCACCATAGCTAATGCTGCAAGTCCTGTTGGAAAAAGTTGTGCCCTATAGCCACCTTCAAGTTCGCAAATTAATTTTTCAAGTTCAAAATTAGTAGAAGTTCCTCTAGCACCATAGCTTAAAACACGATCTGTTTTTCTTAACTCGCGGTATTTTTGCCAAGTAGAGTGATCTTTAAAAAGTATGGTTGATGCACGCATTAAAGTTGGATTAACCGGTCTTACTTCAGTATTTTGATCTCCTCTTCCTAGATGGATTAATTTAGTTTTATTATTCATTTTGACTCCTTCTTATAAATAAATATAAGTCATAATTACATTAACAATAGCAGCCACAAGCATAGGAATGGCCGTTCTTTTTACTACTTGTAATGGATTTACTTTAGCCATAGCTGAAATTGCTAAAATAGCTGGTGCAATAGGCGAAACACATCTACCAAAACCTGTCATAATTTGAATTGGTGCTATCATAGTTATAGTTTCAACTTCAAAAGATTTTGCTATATTTGGAATAAGTGGTGCAAAAGAGAAAAATGCCGCATTTCCTGAACCCATTAAAAATGCACACACAGCAAGTAAAATTGAAACCGCTACAATAATAGCAAGCACACCAAAACCTGCATCTTTTGCAAAATTTATTAAAGTATCTACAAAACCAACCGATAAAAGCCCGCTTGCAAAAACTTGACCACAAACAATTAAAGAAACGGTGATTACAAACAAATGTCCCATACCCTTAAAAAATACCATAATTGAATTTAAAGTATCAATCAAACTTCTATAGCGTATGATTTCAAAAAGAATTGCTATAAAAGTTGATATCATCATTGCAACTGGCACATTCATTCTAATTGCAGTAGATGAAGCCATTTTAATTTCTTCTATAGTACTAAGTCCTATTAAAACCATAATACTATCTAGCACACTACTAAAACCTAAAATCAATACTAAAGGTATAATAGGTAAAATAGCATAAACTCTAGGTGGTTTTTTGAATTCTTCGCTTTTATCGCACTTTTCTAAATTTTCAATATCATCACGATTAAATGTAAAATTTTCTTTTTTATCAAAATATTTTGCACAAAAATAAATTGCAACACCTACCATTACAATAATAGGAATCGTTACAGGAAGTTGATAATGCACAAAATACACCGCAGGATCAATTTCAGCAGTTTTTGCGGCTAAAATAACATTGCCACTACCTGGTCCATGGTCAATATATTGACATATAGCAATGATAGAAAGCGCTGAAAGCTTAGAAACACCCGATCGCACTAAAATAGGATATATCGTAACCATAAGCAAAAGTGCTAAACCTGCATGCGAAGGTATAAAAAGCACTAAAAACTGAATTACAAAATATGAAACAAGTAATAAAGTATAAGGTGATTTTACAGCATTTAAAGGCCGTTCAAACACTTTAAACAAAGCATAACTTGCACCTACATGATCCATATAGGCTGAAAATCCCGCTATACACATCAAAGTAAGCCCAAGTCCTGATAAGGTCTTTGACATTGTAACATTTACTACTTGGAAAATATCAAAAAAATTTAAATGTAAAGATTGTTTTTCACTAATAATAGGAGAAAGTCCAAAAATTCCTGCTAAAGCTAGCAAGAATAAACCACTTAAAAGCAACGCCATATGGGCGTTGATTTTTTTATAAAGCATAAAAATAAGTAATACTGCAGAACATCCTGCACAAGATAAACCAAACATGCTTTATCCTTTATGAGCAATAACCTCTATCTCCACCTTTGCTCCTTTAGGAAGATCTTTTACCGCAAAAGCACTTCTTGCAGGATATGGAGCTACGAGAAATTCAGCATAAATTTCATTAAATGCTACAAAATCATCGATATTTGCTAAAAAGCAAGTTGTTTTAATTACATTGCTAAAATTAAGATTATTTTCTTCTAAAATAGCCTTAATATTTAATAATGATTGTCTTGTTTGTTCTTTTACATCTTCACTTTCTATATTTCCACTTTGTGGATTAATAGGAAGTTGCCCTGAAATAAATAATAAACCATTAGCTTCTTTATAAGCTGAATATGGTCCTATAGCCTTTGGATAATTTGCCATATATACTCCTTTGTTTAAATAAAATATTGATACAATATTATCATCATAATAATAAATTGTCAATATTTTTTATTATGATAATATTTTTTTATCGTTATAAGCATTAACAACTTTAATAAAAATATTTTGTAAAATAATAAAAAATTAAAAAAGGTTAAATTATGGATAAACAACAAAAAGAATTATTTATTAAACTTACTCAATTTTTAGGGCAAGTACTTGGAAAACAATATGAAATAGTTTTTCATGTAATTTCAAATGAAGGTTCTTATATAGCAGCTATTGCAAATAATCACATTAGCGGAAGAACAATTAATTCTCCATTAACTTCTTTTGCAAGCAAACTCATACAAGAAAAAGAATACTTAAATAAAGATTTTTTGTGTGATTATAAAGCAAAGGTTGGTAAATCTAAAATTGTTGCTGGATCAACTTTTTTCATTAAAAATCAAAATAAAATCGTAGGAATTTTATGTATAAATCACGATACTACAGAGCTTAGAAAATCTATTAGCAAGATTATAGAACTTGAGAAAATCAATGATTTTAGTGATTTATTAGATATTCACAATCAAAATAATATAAATTTACATGATATGAGCAATATAGAAACACTTAGCTATTCTATAGAAGATATCTTAGCAGAAAATATAGATTTAAAATACTTAAATTCAGGATATAACTTAAGCACTGAACAAAAAGATGAGATTATTAAAAAATTACATTCAAGGGGAATTTTTAATATCAAAGGAAGCATACCTATAGTTGCTAAGTCGCTAAATATATCTGAACCTAGTGTTTATAGATATTTACAAAAACTTAAAAAATAATAACACCAATAACTAATACTTAAATTACAAATTTATCCATTATAAACGTGATGTGTTTTGCTTATTTATTTGAAAAAACTCTAGCAAAAAATGTTATGAAAGTAAATGCTTGTAAATATAAGCATTTAATTAAATTTGAAGTAGAAAGTCTTTCTACTTTGCTGCTAGCTAATTCATAATGAGATGATAAAATATATAAAAATATTTAAAATATACAATAAAAGCTCTTTTACCTTTGGGTTAATTCTTACTTTCTCTTTTATTTTTGGAATTAAAATTGATATTTTTAGCCATTATTATTCTTTAATTTTTCACCCAAATAAGCACATATAAGATCTAAAATAGCATTTATAAACTCAACACTCACAGCCAAAAGACCACCATTTAGCATTAATAGCACTCTTAAAAAAGCTATTTAAATAACTAAATAAAAACGCTATAAGTATAAGTAAATCACAAAAGTAAAAATATTTTATAAACTCTATAAAACGATAATTTAAGATTTTAGTATTTTTATTATATTTAACCAAAATATACATAAAATTTAGAATCTATACTACCTATCATCATCTATGATTATTATAAAAAGTGTCCATATTAAATCTTTGTCTTATGATTTGTTTTATTTAAAAGTTCTTTTGCGTGTTCAATTTGCTTTAAAACTGCTTTTGTTCCTGTGCCACCATAAGAATTTCTTGCATCTACACAAGTTTGTAAAGCAATCGCCTTGTAAATATCCTCATCAATACTAGATTCAAATTGACGCATTTGTTCTAAATTTAGATCTTCAAGCATTTTTTTGTGCTTAATGCAGTAATTAACAATATTTCCCACAATCTCATGAGCCTTACGAAAAGGAATATTTTTACGCACTAAATAATCAGCCATATCAGTGGCATTAGAAAAGCCATTAGCAGCTGCTTTATACATATTTTCAGCACAAATTTGCATTTTAGCTATCATAGGTGTTAAAATATTCAAACTACTCACTAAAGTGTCCATAGAATCATATACTTGTGCCTTATCCTCACTCATATCAGTATTATAAGCAAGCGGCAATCCTTTCATAATGGTTAACATTGCCATAACATTGCCATACATTCTACCTGTCTTACCACGCATTTTTTCAGCTACATCTGGATTTTTCTTTTGCGGCATAATACTTGAACCTGTGCAAAAATCATCACTTAATTCTATAAATTTTAAATCTTGACTTGAAAAAAGAATTATCTCTTCACAAAAACGACTAAGATGTGTAAAACACATCGCTGCTATGGAAGTAAATTCTATCATATGATCTCTATCGCTAACACTATCAATACTATTTTCAGTCGGTTTAGCAAAGCCTAATTCTTTAGCGCAAAAATGTCTATCTATATCAAAAGTAGTTCCACCAATAGCAGCCGCACCCAAAGGACACTCATTCATTCTTTTATGTAAATCTTCAAAACGAGAATAATCCCTACTTAACATCCAAAAATAGGCCATAATCCAATGAGAAAATAAAATAGGTTGAGCAGTTTGCAAATGAGTATAACCAGGCATAATAGCTTTAATATTTTTTAGTGCTTGATTGATAATTTCATTTTGCAAATTTAAAATTTGTTCTAAAATTACTTCGATTATTGCTCTCATATGCATTTTAGAATCAAGCGTTGTTTGATCGTTTCTACTTCTTGCAGTATGAAGCTTTCCACCAATCTTTCCTACAATTTGCGTCATTCTTTTTTCTATAGCCATATGAATATCCTCATCAGCTATATCAAAAACAAAAATTCCATTTTGAATTTCTTCTTTAACTTGTTCTAAACCTTTTATGATAGTTTTTGCTTCATCTTCTTTTATAATACCTTGCTTTGCTAGCATATTAGCATGGATAATACTTCCTTGTATATCAAAAGGAGCAAGTCTTGGCTCTACCAACAAAGACGCAGTATATTCTTCAACTAATTTATTTGTAGGTAAATCAAAACGGCCACTCCATAATTTTTCTTTTTTTTCTTGCATAAAATAATCCTTAAATTTTTAAGATTATTTTATAATTTTTATTCTATCAATTGCTTTAATTTTTCTTTCTCTTAAAAATTCTTAATATAAAAAAAGTTATTTTTTTAAGAAAACTTTTTTTAGAATTTTGTGCTAAAAATTCTACAATTTCTCTATGTCCAAACATTGCTGCAAAGCTAAATGGTGTCATACCTAAGCCATTATTTTCATCAATATTAGCTCCATAATGAACTAAAAGCTTACACATAGGAAGATATCCTTTAAAACACACTCCAGCTAATGGAGTTTGACCTTTATCATTTTTCTCATCTACCCTAGCACCATTTTCTAAAAGAAATTTAGCACACTCATATGAGTTATGATAGCTTGCAAGCATTAAAAGACTATCACCTTTGTGATTTTTTAAATTTACGCTCAAGCCAGCTTCTATCATAATCTTTAAATTTTGCAAATCATTTCTTCTTGCAAAATCAAAAGCCATAGTGCAAAGCTCTTGAATTCTTTGTTCTTCCTCATTGTTAAACATATTATTCCTTATATAATCTTTAGTTTGCCACCCTTATAAAGGTGACAAGTAAAAATTATTTATTTAAAGCCTTTTTAACTCCATTTGCATATGCAACTGAAATTTTTTCAAAATGACTTAATGCTCTTTGTATAATTTTTTCTTCTACTCCTTCCATAGAAGCAGCGATATTATTAAACAATTGCTCTTTTTGATTTTCACTCATTAAATCAAATAAAGCTCTTGGTTGAGTATAAAAATCATCATCAAGTGGTGCATATCTTTGTGCATCACCTTCTAACTTCAAATCAGGCTCAAGATAATTTTTATTTTCTTTTGGACTATCATCATAGCTATTTGGTTCATAATAAGCTAAAGCATTTTTATAAGTATCAAAATTCATAGCTCCTGCAACATTATAAGTATTAACTTCACTTCTTGGACGATTAACAGGAAGTAAATGATAATTTGTTCCTATGCGATATCTATGTGCATCTGGATATGAAAAAATTCTAGCTTGAAGCATTTTATCAGGACTAAAGCTAATACCAGGAACGATATTACTTGGACTAAATGCAGCTTGTTCAACTTCATTAAAATAATTTTGAACATTTTTATTAAGCACCAACTCTCCAACTTCAATCAAAGGAACTTTACTATGAGGCCAAACTTTAGTTAAATCAAAAGGATTAAATCCCAATTTTTCTATTTCATCTTCTTTTAAAATTTGAATTTGGAAAGTCCATTTTGGAAATTCTCCTCTTTCAATAGCATTAAATAAATCTCTTTGATGACTTTCTCTATCATTAGCTACAATTTTAGCAGCTTCTTCATTAGTTAAATTTTTAATACCTTGATGGGTTTTAAAATGAAATTTAACCCAAAATCTTTCATTTTTATCATTAATTAAACTATAAGTATGACTACCAAAACCATGCATATGACGATAACTTGCAGGAATACCTCTATCACTCATCAAAATAGTTACTTGATGTAAGCTTTCTGGACAGAGTGTCCAAAAATCCCAAGCAGCGTTATTGCTTCTTAAATTATTTCTTGGATCTCTTTTTTGAGTGTGGATAAAATCAGGAAATTTATAAGCATCTCTTATAAAAAATGTAGGGGTATTATTACCTACTAAATCCCAATTTCCTTCTTTGGTATAAAATTTAATTGCAAAACCTCTAACATCTCTTTCGCAATCTGCAGCACCCATTTCACCAGCAACGGTTGAAAATCTTATAAATAATGGAGTGCTTTCTCCTAATTGTAAAACTTTTGCCTTAGTGTATTGTGAGATATCTTTAGTAATTTTAAGCTCTCCATAAGCACCGCTTCCCTTAGCATGAACCGTTCTTTCAGGAATTCTTTCTCTATTTTGATGAGCAAGTTTTTCAAGTAAAAAATAATCTTGCATTAAAAGCGGACCTTTAGCACCAGCAGTCAATGAATTTTGATTATCTGCAACTATATTTCCAAAATCATTAGTTAATTTTTTCATAATTTTCTCCTTCAAATAATAATTTTTATTATTTAATAAATTATATCTACTAAATATAAAAATAATATTAAAATATTATTTTTATTAAAAATATCTTTTAAGTATATTTATTTTGTAGTAAAATTACAACAATTTTACTACAAAATAAAGGCAAAAATATGGACAAAAAAACTAAAGCTCACTATATCAAGCTAGTTAAATTTCTAGCAGATACATTGGGAAGGAATTACGAAATTGTTTTACATGATGTTAGTGAAGATGGTGCAAATATAGCAGAAATTGCTAATAATCACATCAGCAAAAGGACTATAAATTCACCACTTACTGGTATTGCTATGGAGATGATTAAAAACAAAACCTATCTTGAAAGAGATTATATAACTCATTATAAACTTTCAAGTGAAAATTCAAAATCTATGAGTGGATCAACTTTTTTTATAAAAAAAGATGAAAAATTAGAAGGATTACTTTGTATTAATCACGATATTACAGCTTTTAAGAAAATATCAGATGAAATTCTAAGTTTAGCTTACATCTATGATAACCCAGATGAAGAATCTGAAGGTAGAGAGTATGCAAAGTTAAATTTAGAAGAGCTTGTTAAAGACGCTACCAATATGAGCATAGAAGAGCTCAAAAATAAGACTTTAAAGCCCAAAGAAAAGCAAAAAATAATAGTGCATTTTTATGATAAAGGTGTATTTAATATAAAAGGAATCATACCAAAGGTTGCAGAAATTTTGAATATATCTGAACCAAGCGTATATAGACATTTACAAAAAATAAAAGCATTGATTAATACCACACAAAAAAGATAAAAGGAATTATTTCAAAAAAAGATATTTTTTGATACAATATACGCCCTTATAAACTAGATTAAAAAAGGAATGATATGGCAGATGAAACAATGGATGAACAAGCTCAATCCAAAAAAAAAGGTGGAAATACTTTAGTTATTATTATCGTTGTATTTTTATTTATTTTTTTACTAATCATTATAGGAGCTATAGCTTATTTAATGTTTAGCGGTAATCCTGAAGAAAACCCTTCTCCGCAAACTGAAACCCAAGCTGCACAACCTCCTAAGAAAACAAATGCAGTAGCTGCAAGAGGAAGTGATTATACAAATATTGGAGTAATGTATCCTTTAGCACCTTTTACTTTAAATTTACTTAGTGATGGCGGTGATAGATACGTAAAATGCACTATCCAATTAGAGCAAAATGTTGAAACACTTACTCCAGAACTTGACAAAAAAACTGCTATTATTAGAGATATTATTATTAGAACTTTAACTTCAAAAACATTTGAAGAAGTTAGCACAACTAAGGGCAAAGAAAGATTAAAAGATGAGCTAACTGGCAAGATTAATGAAGTTTTAACTGATGGTTTTATCAAAAATATTTATTTTACAGACTTTGTTGTTTCTTAAATGGTTGGATGTGATATAGTTGCATGTTCTCGCATAGATAAAATTTACAATAAACACAAAACGTTTTTCTTGGATAAATTTCTATCCAAGAAAGAACAAATATATGTAAAAAATTCTAATACTTTAGCGGGATTTTGGGCAATTAAAGAAGCTGCTTCTAAAGCATTAGGAGTTGGAATATCTAAGGAATGTTCTTTTTTTGATATTATCATTTATAAAGATATAAGAAATGCTCCTCATATTAATTTTTCACAAAAAATTATAAAAAAATTTAATATAAAATCAAGCAGTGTCAGTGTAGCTCACGATGGTGGTTTTGCTATAGCTATAGTTGTAATAAAAATACACTAAGCAAGGAATTTACCTTGCTTAAATCACATATAAAGACCACCATTTACTTTTAAAATTTCTCCTGTTATGTAAGAAGAATGATCACTTAATAAAAAGGCTACAGCTTGAGCTACTTCACTAGCATCTGCAAGACGCTTTAGAGGAATATTATTAATATAATGCTGCTTTACTTCCTCGCTTAAAACATCAGTCATATCACTTTTTATGAAACCTGGAGTAATGCAATTGTATCTTATATTTCTAAGCGCACCCTCTTTTGCAAAAGATTTAGTAAGAGCTATCATACCACCTTTACTTGCACTATAATTTACTTGACCGGCATTTCCCATTTCACCCACTATAGAAGCTATATTTACAACAGCTCCAAAACGCTTTTTACTCATAGTCTTTAAAGCTTCTCTACATCCTAAAAAACTTGAATTTAAATTAGCATTTATCACCAATGAAAAATCTTGCATACTCATTCTAAGAGCTAATTTATCATTTGTAATACCAGCATTATTTACTAAATAACTCAACTCACCATCACTTTCTAAAATAGTAGCAATAGCATCTACAAATTCCTCTTCAATACTAGCATCAAATTTTATTACAGCTGCAACACCACCATTTGTCTCTATTTCTTCTTTAAGCGTATCGGCAAGTTCAGGCTTACTTCTATAATTAATCCAAACTTTTAAACCATAACTTGCTAATTCTTTAGCTATAGCAGCACCTATACCCTTGCTCGCACCTGTAATTAATACATTTTTTCCACTAAATTTCATCATTCTCCTTTAAATTAAAATAAAGCCTCATCCATTTCTTTTGGAATTGGCAAACCTAAGATTTTAAGCACACTAGAAGCAATATTACTAAGACCTTTGTTTTCTTTTAATTTGCTCACACCATTTGCTTCTATGAAAGCAAATACATCAAAAGTAGTATGATTGGTAAGGATATTTTTATTTTCATCTTTCATTTCTTCACAATTACCATGATCAGAAGTTATAATGAAAGCGTAATTATGCTCTCTAGCAACTTTAATTACTTTTCCTAAGCACATATCAACACTCTCTACTGCTTTAATAGCTGCTTGAAAATTTCCTGTATGACCTACCATATCGCCATTTGCAAAATTTACAACAATAAAATCTATGCCATTTTCAATACCCTTAATAACTTCATCGCCCACTTTCTCTATGCTCATTTGAGGTTTTTCATCATAAGTTTTGACTTTTGGACTTGGAATTAAAACACGAGTTTCATTAACCTCCAACTCCTCTTTACCTCCATTGAAAAAAAAAGTTACGTGAGCATATTTTTCCGTTTCAGCAGTATGAAGCTGCGTTAAATTTGCCCTTGCTATCATCGTAGCTAAAGTATTTTTTAATTCTTCTTTTTCAAATATCACAGGTAAATTAAAATTCTCATCATACAAACTCATAGTGATTGCATTTTTAAAAATATATTCTCTTTTAAATTCACTAAAATTTTCTTGAGTTAATGCTTGAACTAATTGACGCATTCTATCATTTCTAAAATTAATAAAAATTATCCCATCATCTGGTTTGATCCCATCAAATGTAGGATTAATCACAGGAGTTAAAAATTCATCGGTAATATCTTTATCATAATTTTCTTGTATAAATTTTAAAAAATTGTTACTTACTTGAGCTTTAGCTAGCAATGCATCATAATACATTTTAACTCTTTCATAACGCCCATCTCTATCCATAGCATAAAATCTACCAGATAAAGAAGCTAAACATATATCCTCATTTTCACAAAAATTATAAAGTTTTGTAATAAATTTTAAACCAGATTTTGGAGAACAATCTCTACCATCACTAATAGCGTGAGCAAATACTTCTTTATTTTCTTGCTTACAAATTTTTAAAAGAGCATTAAAATGTGTATGCATAGAATGCACACCTCCATCGCTATAAAGACCTATAATATGCACTCTTTTACATTTTTTTAAAAGATTTTTTAAAACTTTATTTTCTCTTAAAGTATCATTTTCAATGGCTTGATTAATTTTTACTAAATTTTGATAAATCACACGACCACTACCTATACACATATGCCCTACTTCACTATTTCCCATTTGTCCTTCAGGTAAACCAACAGCTAAACCACTTGTTTTAATTAAAACATTTGGAGTATTTTTAAAAAGCTCATCATATGTTGGCTTTTTAGCATGAAAAAATGCGTTAAATTCTTGATTTTGATTATATCCTATACCATCTGTTATTATTAAAACACATTTTTGACTCATTTTCACTCTTTTTTTATAATTTATTTATATGATTTTACTAAAATTATGCTTTCAAAAACAAATACAAGGTTAAAAATTTTGCTTTATCTTACAAATTATACTGATTATATGTTTTTTTCTTACATAAGTGTGCGAGCTGGATTTGCTTTTTTTATCGCATTATTTTTAAGTTTATATTTTATGCCACGATTTATTAAATGGGCACAAAATAAAAAAGCTAGCCAACCAATTTATGAGTATGCTCCACAATCTCATCAAGTAAAATGCCATACCCCGACTATGGGAGGATTAATTTTTATATTTGCTACCATTATTGCAAGTGTTATATGTGCTGATTTAAGTAATTTTTATGTGATAATAGGCATATTATGCTTGGTTTTATTTTGCGGGATAGGTTTGGTTGATGATTTGGGTAAAATCTTAAAGAAAGATAATCACGCAGGACTTAGCCCTAAGATAAAATTACTTAGTCAATTTAGCGCTGCTTTTATTTGTATAATTTTGCTTTACATAATGGGTGTAAATACTGAATTTTATTTACCATTTTATAAACACGCTTTATTTGATGGTGGCATTTTTATGTTAGCCTTATGGATCTTAGTCTTAATATCAAGCTCAAATGCTGTAAATTTAACAGATGGATTAGATGGACTTGCAACGGTTCCTTCAATATTTTCACTTTTAAGCCTTGGAGTATTTTTATACTTAAGTGGCAATATCATTTATAGTTCTTATTTATTTTTACCAAGAATTCAAGGATTAGGAGAACTTGTAATAGTAAATGCTGCTTTGATCGGTTCTTTAATGGGATTTTTATGGTATAACTGCTATCCTGCACAAGTTTTTATGGGCGATAGCGGAAGTTTAAGCATAGGTGCTTTTTTAGGCTATCTTGGCATAGTAAGTAAAAATGAAATTTTACTCTTATTAATCGGTTTTGTCTTTGTTTTAGAAACAATTTCAGTAATCTTGCAAGTAGGAAGTTTTAAAATTTTTAATAAAAGGGTATTTAAAATGGCACCAATTCATCATCATTTTGAGAAAATAGGTTGGGTAGAAAATAAAATTATAGTCCGTTTTTGGATGATAGCATTGCTTGTAAATATCATTGCGTTAATTAGTATAAAGTTAAGATAATGAAAATTTCACTTTTTGGGTATGGAAAAACCACTAAAGCTTTTGCACAACGCTTTAAAAATTGTAATATTTACGATGATAGTTTTAAAAATATCACAAAAGATGAATTTAATAATACTTTTTTACCTCCATATGAATTTAATCCTAGCAAAAGCACGCTAGAAATACCAAGCCCTGGATTTCCCAACGATCATTTTCTAATAAAAAATGCAAAAAATTTAATCAGTGAATATGACTTTTTTTATGATGCTATGCCAAAAAGTGTATGGATAAGTGGCACAAATGGCAAAACAACTACTACTCAAATGACTCATCATTTATTAAAATATATCAATGCACAAATGGGTGCAAACATAGGAATACCTTTAGCAAATTTAGATGCAAATGCAAATTTATGGATACTAGAAAGCTCTTCTTTCTCGCTTTTTTATACTAAGGTTGCAAAACCTGAAATTTATGCGCTCTTACCTATAAGTCCTGATCATCTCTCATGGCATAAAAATTTTAAAGAATACGAAGAAGCTAAATTAAAAGTATTAAAACGAATGAATGAAAATGATGTTGCAATATTACCTAAAAAATATGAAACTTATCCTTGTGCAGCTCATATTATAAGCTACTTTGATGAATACGAACTTGCCCACAAAATGGAGATTGACATAGAAAAAATAAATTTTAAAACACCTTTTTTACTTGATGCAATAATGGCATTAAGTATTGAAAAAATTATATTAGATCGATGTTCTTATGATCTTTTAAACGAATTTAAAATCGAAAAAGATAAATTAGAAGAATTAAATGACCATAAAAATAGACTATGGGTAAATGATACCAAAGCTACAAATTTAGATGCGAGTTTAGCGGCATTAAAACGCTACAAAGAAAAATCAATTCATCTTATTATAGGTGGAGATGATAAAGGAGTAGATCTTAGTGATTTATTTAATTTTATGACAACACTAAATATAAAACTTTATGCCATAGGTTCTAATACAGATAAAATTTTAACATTAGCAAAAAAAGCAAATATACAAGCGTATTCTTGCAAATTTTTAGATGTTGCAGTAAATAAAATAAATGAGAATTTAAAAATTGGTGAAATTGCTCTTTTAAGTCCAGCTTGTGCTAGTTTGGACCAATTTAAATCCTATCAAGAAAGAGGAGAAAAATTTAAAAAATATATAGCAAATTTAACTTAAAATTCTCTTTGAATCTGTTTGATTAAAAATTCACAAAAATTTATAAATTTCTTGTTTGGTTCCTTGCTTTTATGATAAATCACAAACAATTCTCTTGAAATTTTAAAATTTTTTAATCTTATTTGAAATAATTTTTTATTTTCTAGTTCTTCTTTTACGCTAAATTTTGGTAAAACAGCTAAAAAATTTCCTTTTTTTACAAGTTCTTTTATCATAGCTGTAGAATTTAATTCATATATTAATTTTAAATCAACACCTTTTGGAAGAGCATTTAAAAATACTTCTCTAGCTCCAGAACCTTTTTCTCTACTAAGCCATTTAAAATTTTTTAATTCATCTATAAAAAAATCTTTATTAAAATAATTTTTACTAACAACGATTAATTCATCATCACAAATTTTAATTTTTCGAAGATCTTTGTCTTTACAT
>NZ_JAHHTD010000019.1 GCF_020024835.1 Campylobacter sp.
AAAGTGTTTTGTAGTTTGTGTGTTCTAAGGATACTTTGTTTTCTTTTTTATGATTTTGTAAGATATGGATTAATTCTTTTAGCGTATTTGCAGTATCTAAATTTTTAAGATCAAGATGAGCTATATCTTTTTTTAAATTATGATTGTTGGCTGCTTTTATGCTACTTAAGAGACTAAAAAAACTTTGTGGAAGATTTTGCTCTTTTAATGCATAATTTAATTTTGTTTCTAAAAAAACTCCAGAATTTTTTACTAAAGTAGAAAGATTTTTAGAATTTGCTTCCTTAGCGGGTTTGATTAATTCCTCTAATATCTTTATAAATTTTTCAAATTCTGGAATCTTAGAAAGTTCTGTTTGGAGTTCTTTTAAATCATTGGCAACATTAGGTGCAAAATTTAAATTTTTATTATTTTTTAATACCGCTAAATTTGGATTTTTTTCTGTGTTAATTTGATCTAAAAGTTTATTTAATAAATCTTGTATTTTTTGATCGACTTTGCTTACATAGTCTTTTGGAAGTTTGATTTCATCTTTAGAGAGAATAGAATTTTTAAAAATATCATTAATCGATGTTTTTTTATCGAGTTTTTCTTTAGTATTTTCTTTGTTAATATCTTTTGAAGTTTCATTTTTTGTAAATTGTTTTTGATTTGAAATATTAGTTATCATCAAGCATTACCATATTGCCAGGTTTTCTTTTAAATTTAGTGAAGTTTTTAAATTTAGGTTTATCGATAGCAAAAAGCACTAAAACACTTAATAAACAAATATAAAAATAAATAAAACCATAAGATTCAAAATAATGCATCAATGTTCCAAGTATTGCAGGTGCAAATAAAGCTCCACAAGAATAAGTAAATAAAACCGCTCTACCTAATTCTACTCTTTTGCTAGAATCATCAAGCATATCATTAGCACGTGCAAGAGAAAGTGCATATAAACAACACATACCCATACCTAATAAAAATCCAAAAAAATATTTAAAATATAGAGATTGATTAAGTAATAATATACAAAGTGTAGCTATTAAGGCTGTAAAAGCACATAATATAATGGCAAATTTACGACTTATTTTATCAGAAAGTGTTCCAATGAAAAGTTGAGAAATAAAGCCTCCAAGCATAGTGCAAAATATAAAAAATGAAGCTTCCTTAGCACCAAAACCTTGTATTAAAATAAACAAAGAAGCCATAGAAAAAAATCCATTTAACAACATACCAGCGATAAAACTTGTAACTAAAGCTAAGGGCACTACATCAAAAACTTTTGGGATAGAGATTTTCGTTTTTTGTGGCAAAATAGGCTCTTTAATGCGAATTAAAAATAAAGGTATAGAAGCAAACATAATAAAACTTGCACTTAGTATAAAAACCGTGTGGCTTGTAAAGTCAAAAGACATTAATAAAATTCCAAATCCAGAAGAAGAATAAAATATAATCTCATAAAATGCTATTACTCTTGAGCGGATAGAATTTTTAGCTTTTTCATTTAACCATGATTCTATAACCATTAAAAGGGCATAATAGCAAAAACCGAGCAAAAATCGCAAAAGCATCCAAAAATATAAATTTGCACTTAAGCTATGAAGCATAGTGGCTATACCAAAAATAATAGCAAAAATTCCAAAAGACCTTATGTGTCCTACTTTAGAAACTATTCTGTGAGCGCAAATGGTGCTTATCATAGCGCCTAAAAAATAACAACTTCCTATGATTCCAATATAAAAATTACTCACTTGATTTTGTTTTAAAATAATTGCTATGGAATTTACGGTCAATGCACTACCGATAAAGATAAAAGCCATTCCGAAAAATAAAGCAGTAAGTGATTGTATAGTTCTTTTTGAGCTTAACATTTTCTTATTAAAAAATTATAAATTAATACCGCTAATGGTGTGATTAACATTGCAATTAATAGGGCAAAAATGTCCATTAAACCTTGAAATTCCAAAACTAAAAATCCTAAAATGAAAAATATATAAGTAAAAATTTTAAATACTGAAAAAAATATCGTAGTATTTTTTAAAATATCTCTTAATTTTGGCTTTAAATCGTCTTCTAAGATAATAAAATTTACAATTTTTGGAAAAGAATCTATTTTTTTTGTAAAAATCTGCAAAGGTTTTTCGGTGAAATGATAGTTTTTAGCTTTTTTTAAGATAAAATTTTTGTAATTTATAAAAGATATTAAAATGATGAAATTTTGTGCAAAAAAACCAAATTCAAAGCTTATTAAACTACTAAATTTGTATCCTTTATAGATAAAAACACCCATTAAAAAAATAAAATTTAATCCCAGCAAAAGACTTATTAAAATTTTAGGTTTTAATATCATTTTTTTAAGTCTTTGTAACGATTTTCTTTTGTAAATTCTTCATAGCTTTTAACTTGTGCTTTGTAAGCTTTAAATACGTTTAAAATAGCTGCACCTATGCCTATAAAAACACCTATCCAAAAAAACCAAGGAATTCCTGTCATTTTTTTTAAAAAAATCCCTATACCTATCCCTATTAAAACAGCGACAACTATAGAAATTCCAAGGCTTAAACCATCTGCTGCTTCTATGCTTTTGCGTATGATTTGTTTTTTCTTACTCATAGAGTTTTAAAGCTTTCATAAGCTGCTTCTATAGTTGTATCTATAATTTTTTTGTTCATACGACTACAAATAAAGGCTGTTTCAAATTGAGAAGGTGCAAGATAGATTCCTTTATTTAGCATTTGAGTATGAAATTTAGCAAAAAGTTCTGTATCTGATTTTAAGGCATCTTTGTAATTATAAACAGGATTTTCACAAAAGAAAAAGCCAAACATAGATCCTACGCAATTTACTTGTAAAGCAATACCACAATCATTTGCCACTTCTTTAAAACCTTTAATTAATCTTTTGCCTAGTTTTTCTAAATTTTTATATAAATCTTCATTTTCTCTTGCTTTTTTAACATTCGCATAGCCAGCTGCCATAGCTAAAGGATTGCCACTTAAAGTTCCTGCTTGATAAACTCCTCCTAAGGGACTTAGCAAATCCATAATTTCAGCTTTTGCGGCAAAAGCAGCAGCTGGCATACCTCCTCCTATTACTTTACCAAAAGTTACTATATCTGCTTTAATATTATAAATTCCATACGAACCAAGATATGAAGCCCTAAAACCACTCATTACTTCATCAAATATGAGTAAGATTTCGTATTGATCACAAATTTTTCTTAGTTCTTGTAAAAATTCTATCTTACCTGGAATTAATCCCATATTTCCAGCTATAGGTTCTATAATAATACAAGCTATATTAGAATCTTTTTCTACTAAAGCTTTAACGCTGTCTATGTCATTATAAGTTGCTATAAGAGTATTTTTTGCTACATCTTCTAAAACTCCTAAAGAACTTGGTGTATTAAAAGTGGCAGCACCACTTCCTGCACTAACTAATAAAGAATCAGAATGCCCGTGATAACATCCTTCAAATTTGATAATTTTATCTTTTTTAGTATATCCTCTTGCAAGACGAATTGCACTCATAGTCGCTTCAGTTCCACTGCTTACGAAACGAATTTTATCTAAATGCTCCCAATCTTGTAAGATAAATTTGGCAAGTTTAGTTTCTATTAAAGTTGGAGCACCAAAACTAGATCCAAGTTTTAATGATTTTTTACAAGCTTTTTCAATATCTTTATCACAATGACCAAAAAGTAATGGACCCCAACTTTGAACATAATCTATGTAAGTTTTATCCTCAATATCAGTTATATAAGCACCTTTACCTTGTTTTATAAATAAAGGACTTGTTTTTACACTTGCAAAAGCACGCACAGGAGAATTAACTCCACCAGCTATAAAATGGCACGCTTCTTCAAAAGCTTTTTCATTGTTTTTCATTGTTTATCCTTGTTGTTTTTAATATACATATAAAGAGATCTTATTTCCTCTTCTGTTAAAGAATAAGTAGGCATAATGCTTTTTAAACCTTGTCCTTTATTAAGTATTTCTCGAAAACGAGCATAATCAATATTTTTAATACTTGGCACAATAAAAGGAACTTTTTCTTTTTGTTGCATATAATAGCCTAAGATTTTTTTTTCACCATTGCCATGGCATTTTGCACAACTTATACCTCTTGGATTTTGATAAAGAGATTCTTGATATTCTCTTGGAGATATAAAATCTTCTGCAAAAGTATTAATAAGAATAAAAAGTGGAAAAAATATAAATTTCATTGCACACCTTTAACAAAAAAAGAAGTTTTGGTATGATACAATCTTTAAGTTAAATAAAGCTATAAAAATTTAAGGAAAAAAATGACGCTTTTAGATGGTCAAAAACTAAGTAGTCAAATAAAAGAAAAGTTGAAAAATGAAGCCGTAGAATTAAAAAATAAGGGTGTTGAACCTTGTTTAGCTGTAATTTTAATAGGTGAAGATAGTGCAAGTGCCACTTATGTGAATTCTAAGGCTAAAGCGTGTGAGCAATGTGGAATTAAATCTTTAGTGTATAAATTAGATAATAACACAACTCAAAATGAATTACTTGCATTGATAAATACACTAAATTATGATGATAGCGTAGATGGAATTTTAGTCCAACTTCCTCTTCCTAATCATATCAACAAAGATATAATCTTAGAAAGTATAAATTCTAATAAAGATGTAGATGGCTTTCATCCTTTTAATGTAGGAAATTTAAATTTAAATTTAAAAAGAGGTTTTTTACCTTGCACTCCTTTAGGTGTAATGAAACTTTTAATGCATTATGGTATCAAAATAAAAGGATCTGATGTCGTGGTAATAGGTGCTTCAAATATAGTAGGGCGACCTATGGCTACACTTTTACTTAATGCAAATGCTAGTGTTAGTATTTGTCATATACATACTAAAGATTTGAAAATCTATACAAAAAACGCAGATATTGTTATAGTTGCTGCTGGCTGTCCTAATCTTTTAAAAGATGATATGATAAAAGATGGTGCAATTGTGGTTGATGTGGGTATTAATAGAGTTGATGGCAAAATAGTTGGCGATGTAGATTTTGACAATGTTAGTAAAAAAGCAAGTTTTATTACTCCTGTCCCTGGTGGAGTTGGACCTATGACAATTGCTATGCTTTTAGAAAATACTATAAAATCTGCTAAAAATAGGGTATAAATATGAATTTTTTAAAAAAAATATATAAATTTACACAATCTTGGACTGGGACTTTAATTATAGTATTGTTGGTAATATTTTTCTTTATACAAGCTTTTACTATACCAAGTGGTTCTATGAAAAATACCCTTTTAGTAGGTGATTTTTTATTTGTAAAAAAATTTTCATATGGTATTCCAATCCCACATATACCTTGGTTAGAAATTCCTATTTTGCCTGATTTTAATAAAAATGGACATTTAATTGATGGTAAAGGTCCGCAAAGAGGAGATATCGTTGTCTTTAGGTATCCACACGATCCTAAAATTCATTATGTAAAAAGGTGTGTAGCTAAAGGTGGTGATGAAATTGTTTTTGCAAATAAAACCTTATATATTCGTATGATAGAAGGTGATGAATATATGAAAGATTTTTATCCTAATAAAACAAAGATGATAGATGGAAAAATTTATGTAAAAGAGCCTTATCTTGAAAGAGGGATCCATTATGATGAGAGAGTGGATATTGAGAATATATTTTTTAGATATTTAAGTTTAGGGCAGTTTGCGATGAAACCTGTTTCATTTAATGAGTTAGGAGTTGATAATATCTATGGTTACAATGCGTATTATTTTAAAGTTCCTAAAAATGAATATTTTATGATGGGTGATAACCGCGATCATTCTAGTGATAGTAGATTTTGGGGTAGTGTAGATTATAAATTTATAGTTGGACAACCTTGGTTTGTTTATTTTTCTTGGGATGAAAATAAAAAGGTTAGATGGGAAAGAGTTGGACGCTTAGTTGAGACAATAGAAAATGACAAGCGTTTTATTTATCACAATGAAAGTGATATAGACTCTTTAGAATAAATTACTTAAAGAAACAAATATTATCAATATGCGTAAAATTTATGTATAGTTTTTACACATTTTTTAAAAAATAGCTATATATCTTTTAGCTTAGTATATTGTTTTAAGTTCTAAACTGCGACAATTACTAAGAAAAATTTAAAGACAAATAAAGGACAAAAAATGCTAAGTCAAAGATCTCAAAATCTTGGAGAGTCTCTCACTTTAGTTATGACTGACATTGCTAAAAATTTAAAAGCAAATGGAGAAAAGGTCATTAGTTTTTCAGCAGGAGAACCAGATTTTGATACTCCAAAAATTATCAAAGATGCAGCAATAAATGCTATAGAAAAAGGTTGTGGTGCATATACACCTGTTGTTGGTACAAAAGAAGTGATAGAAGCAATACAATACAAATTTAAAAATGATAATAACCTTGAATACAAAGCAAATGAAATTATTACAAATGCGGGTGCTAAACATTCTTTATTTATGGCTATTGAATGTTTAGTGCAAGAAGGTGATGAGGTAATTATCCCTAGTCCTTATTGGGTGAGTTATCCTGAAATGGTTAAGTTTGCAGGTGGAACTCCTGTATTTATAGAAGGTGATGCTAAAAATGGATTTAAAATCACACCTGAGCAATTAAAAAATGCACTTACTTCAAAGACTAAAGTTTTAATGTTTAATTCTCCTTCTAATCCTACAGGTTCTATATATTCTAAAGAAGAAATTATTGCTTTAGCCAAAGTTTTAGAAGGAACTGATGTTGTAATTTTAAGTGATGAAATTTATGAAAAATTAGTATATGATGGAAAATTTTACGCATTTGCACAAGCTAGTGAAGATGCTTTTAATAGAACAGTAAGTATCAATGGACTTAGTAAATGTGGAGCAATGCCAGGGTGGCGTTTTGGATATATGGCTAGTAAAATGAGTGAATTTAATAAGGCGGTAAAAAAACTTCAAGGTCAAAGTACTTCTAATGTTTGTTCAATTGTGCAATATGCTGCTTTACCAGCTTTATTGGGTAAGGTAGATGATGATATTGAAGTGATGAAACAAGCTTTTTTAAAACGTAGAGAATTAGCTTGTAAAATTTTGTCTCAATGTTCAAAATTAAAATTAGAACAAATTCCACAAGGAGCCTTTTATTTGTTTATTTCTTGTAAAGAAGTTGATGGTGATTCGATGAGATTTTGCAAGAGATTATTAGAAGAAGAAAAAGTTGCTTTGGTTCCTGGAATAGGATTTGGTATGCAAGGATATTTCAGACTTTCTTATGCAACAAATGAAAAAGATATAGAAGAAGGCTGCCAAAAAATTGTTGATTTTGTAAAAAGATATTAAAATCTATATAAATTAATTTTTAAGCAACTTATATAAGCAGTGGTTGATACAATTTTATAAAAATTACTAAGGTTATAAATGCAGTTTAAAGTTGAGTATAAAAGTGCTAATGCAAGAGCTTGCAAGATTAAAACTTCTCATAGTGAATTTTTAACTCCTATTTTTATGCCTGTTGGAACTTTAGCTGCAGTTAAAAGCTTAGATGCTGTTGATATGAGTGAAATTTTAAATGCTAAAATTATTTTAGCAAATACCTATCATTTATATTTAAGACCTGGTTCGAAGGTTATTAGTAAAATGGGAGGATTGCATGGTTTTAGCAAATTTAACGGATCTTTTTTAACAGATAGTGGAGGTTTTCAAGCTTTCTCTTTAAATAAAAATTCAAAACCAAATGAAGACGGGATTGAATTTAAGAGTCATATTGATGGTAGTTTGCATTATTTTACTCCTCAAAGTGTTTTAGATGCTCAATATGATTTTAATTCTGATATTATGATGATTTTAGATGATTTAGTTGCTTTACCAGCTACTAATGAACGTATTAAACTTTCTTTAAAAAGAACTATTAAATGGGCAAAAGAGGCTATTGAGTATCATAAAATTAAGCAAAATCAAGGTGTAGGTATAGGGCAAAATATTTTTGGAATTATTCAAGGCGGAACTGATTTTGAAGCTAGAAAAAATTGCTCTTTATCACTTTGCGAGATGGATTTTGATGGCTTAGCTATTGGTGGTTTAAGTGTAGGAGAGGAAAATCAAGTGATGTATGATACTATAGAAGCTATGATGCCTTTTGTAGATGAAAATAGACCTAGATATCTTATGGGAGTTGGAACACCAGAAGATTTGGTTGAAAATGTCTCAAGAGGGGTTGATATGTTTGATTGTGTGATGCCAACTAGAAATGCAAGAAATGGGACTTTTTTTACGAGTTTTGGTAAATTTAATATTAAAAAATCTGAATTTATTACAGATCACTTGCCAATAGATTTAAAATGTTCATGTTACACTTGTAAAAATTTTTCAAGAGCTTATTTAAATCATTTATTTAAAGCAAAAGAACTGACTTTTTTTCGTCTTGCAAGTTTGCATAATTTACATTATTATTTAGACTTAGTAAAACAGATGAGAGAAGCCATTGTAAAAGATGAATTTGAAAAATTTAAGAAAGAATTCTACCGACAAAGAATGAATTAAATATAATTATATTTTAAAATACTATAAAAGCAATATATTTAGAATGATAAAATTAGAGGTGGTACGCCCAAGAGGATTCGAACCTCTGACCTTTTGAACCGCAATCAAATGCTCTATCCAGCTGAGCTATGGGCGCACAAAAATATGAGCTGCAATTTTATCAAAAAAATCTTAAAATTAGCAAAAGCAAAATATTTTATGGAATTTTTATATTTTTATGTTAATCTTTTCAAAAAATAGCTAGTTATAGGGTGAAAAATATGATACATAAAATTTTGATAGCTAATAGGGGTGAGATAGCAGTTAGAGTAATACGTGCTTGTCGAGATTTGCATATAAAAAGCGTAGCTGTTTATACTGAACCTGATTATGAGTGTTTGCATGTAAAGGTTGCAGATGAAGCTTATAGGATTGGAACTGACGCTATAAGAGGGTATTTAGATTCTCAAAGAATAGTCGAGATTGCAAAAGCATGTGGTGCTGATGCTATCCATCCTGGTTATGGCTTTTTAAGTGAAAATTATGAATTTGCTAAAGAATGCGAGGATATGGGTATCATTTTTATAGGACCAAAATCTGATGTAATTCGTAAAATGGGAAATAAAAATATTGCAAGATATTTAATGAAAAAAAATGGAATTCCTGTAGTTCCTGGAACTGAAAAATTAAATCACTATACCTTAGAAGAAATTAAACTTCAAGCTTTAAAGATAGGTTATCCTGTTATTTTAAAAGCAAGCGGTGGAGGAGGTGGTAGGGGCATTAGAGTTGTTCATAAAGAAGAAGATTTAGAAAAATCTTTTGATGCATGTAAAAGAGAGGCGCTTAGTTTTTTTAAAAATGATGAAGTGTTTATGGAAAAATATGTGATTAATCCAAGACACATTGAATTTCAAATTTTAGCTGATAATTATGGAAATATTGTTCATCTTTGCGAAAGAGATTGTTCTATACAAAGAAGACATCAAAAAATTATAGAAATTGCTCCTTGTCCAAGTATTTCTGAAAAATTGAGAAAAACTATAGGAGTAACAGCTATAGCTGCGGCTAAAGCTGTTGGATATACTAATGTTGGAACCGTGGAATTTTTACTTGATGATTATAATAGATTTTATTTTATGGAGATGAATACAAGAATTCAAGTAGAACATCCAATTACAGAAGAAATTACAGGGATTGACCTTGTAACAAGACAAATTCGCATTGCAAATGGTGAAATTTTAGATTTAGAACAAAGCGATATTAAGCCAAGAGGTTTTGCTATTGAGGCGAGAATTACAGCTGAAAATGTATGGAAAAATTTCATTCCAAGTCCTGGTAAGGTTACTGAATATTTTCCAGCTTTAGGACCTTCAGTAAGAGTTGATAGTCATTTGTATAAAGGTTATATTGTTCCTCCTTATTATGATTCTTTACTTGCAAAGTTGATTGTAAAAGGTTCAAGTTATGATAGTGCATTAAATAGGCTAGAAAGAGCCTTAAAAGAATTTGTGGTTGATGATATTAGAACTACTATACCATTTTTAATAGCAATTACAAAAATTCGTGAATTTAGAAGAGGGTATTTTGATACTTCATTTATAGAAACTCATATAGAAGAACTTTTAGCAAATACTGAAGATAGATATCAAGAAAACAAAGAAGAGGTAATAGCTGCTATTGCAGCAGCTTTGCAAAAAATAAAAGAAAGTAGAGAGTAATGAGTTTTTTAGAGGAATTAAGAAGTATTAAAAAAGAGCTTCAAAAAGAGCAAGATACGACAACAAAGAAAAAAAGTGAAATAAAATCAAGCAGTAGCGAGATTGATGTAAAAAAAATATCTTTAAAAAGTGAAGAAAATAAGCAAGAAAAAGAATTTGAAGATATTTTTTTAAAAGAAGAACGTCTTGTAAATGAATTTATAGATTTTGTAAAAAGTAGTGATATTAAAAAGATAAAATGAATAGTATAGGTTTTTGCACTTTAGAAGAAAAATGCCCATATCTTGATGATAGAATGTGTAGAAATGAGTATCATTATATCCCTTTAATCACTAAAGATCAAAATCAAGAACTAGTTTCACGGGGATGGAGACGTTTTGGATCATACTTTTCAAGACCCATTTGTAAAGAATGCAATGAATGTCAGAATTTAAGAATTATGACTCAAAATTTTTACTTTAGTAGAAATTATCGTAGAGTTTTTAAGAGAAATACTGCCACTAAAATTATTTTACAAAAGCCTTCTTTGAGTGATGAGCATTTGTTGCTTTATGAGAAATATCATCTCTATCAAAAAGATAAGAAATCGTGGAAAATTTATAATTTAAATTTTAGAAAATACTATAATTTATATGTAGATAATGCTAGGAATTTTGGATATGAACTTGATTTTTATGTAGATAATAAATTAGTGTGCGTGGATTTAATTGATATTTTAAATGATGGAATTTCAAGTATTTATTGTTTTTATGATCCTGAATTTTCACATTTAAGTCTTGGAAAATACTCCCTTTTAACAGAAATTAAACTTGCGCAACTTAAGAATTTAAAATATATATATTTAGGATATTTTGTAAAAAGGTGTCAATCTTTATCATACAAAGCCGATTATAGTCCAAATGAAATTTTAGAATACACTAGTGCTTTAAATGATCAGGCATTTTTATGGCGTTAATTTTTATTGAGAGGGTTTAATGCAAGTTGTTCAAACTTTAGAATCAGTTAGTCTTAATACTGATGATTTTTTAATGTTTAGATATTTTCAAGATCTCATTCGTAAAAATTTTTCGAAAGTTGTAGGAAATAAAAATAAAACATTATCTTTTTTTGTAGAGAATGAGATTCCTCAAAGAAGGTATTTTTTAAAGCTTGTAAATCACAAATATAAAAAAGATACAGGAAATGATATTGACAATCTTGCATTTGCTCATTATAAAACATTTAAATTGAATTTAGCTCAAACAAATGCATTAAAATCTGTTATTTTTGCTAAAATTGGTTTTTCTCAAAAGAATATTTTGATTACTTTAAGTTCTAATGAAAAAATTTTTGCTTTATATTTAGAGCAGTATTTTAAAAATCATAAAAGTTCATATGATGAGAAAAATCGTATTTTTTCAGTGGAATATAAAAATGATGTTACCTTAAATTTATTAGAAATTTTAGCAAGTGTAAATGAGCATTTAAAATATTGTATTGATTTTACTATTAATGAAACGCAACTTTTAGAATTTAGAAACAAAATGAAAAATCAAACAAATATGAATTGGAAATTCAATGCTCTTGCTAAATTATTTGAAAATTATTTTCAAACTTTAGGTTGTAATAATAGTGATGATTTTACAACTATTAGACAAAATTATTTAAATTTAGTCAAAATTTATCATCCTGATCGTCATCAAGGAAAAAGTAAAATAGAGCAAGCTTACTGTAGAGAAGAGTTTGAAAAAATTCAACTTGCTTATGAGAGCTTAAAGTCTTTATATAAAAATAATAATTAACAAAATAACATCATTTTAAGTTGTAATTGATTAAAATTGTCTTTTTAAAAATAGGATAAAATCTTTGGTCGCTGATAGAAAATTATTTTTTTTAAGTTGTATTTTAATCACCATAGGAATACTTTTTTCATATTCTCTTAGTGCTTTTACGGTTCTTTATTTAGAATATAATGAATTTCATTTTTTTATTAGACAACTTTTTTTTGGGCTTAGTGGGATTGGAATAATTTATTTTGTCTCGCGTTTTAATCCAGATGGCAATCAAGCTAAGTATTTGATGATAATAATTTTGGTAATTTCTTTTTTATGTATTATTGTTTTGCCTTTTTTACCTAATTTTTTAGCAACTGCAGCAGGTGGTGCTAAAAGATGGATTAGACTTGGTCCTTTGTCTGTATCTCCTGTTGAATTTTTTAAGATAGGTTTGATATATTTTCTTGCTTGGTCTTATACTAGAAGAATTGATGATAGTAAAAAAGCTATAAAGCACGAAATTTTAATTTTAATTCCATATTTTATCTTGGCAGGGATTGTAATTGGTTATATTTATATTACGCAAAATGACTTAGGACAAAGTGCAATTTCATTTTTTTTGGTTTTTGCTTTAGCATTTTTTGCAGGAGCTAGTAAAAGACTTTTTGCTTTTGGTATAGTGATAGTTGGAATGATAGGGATTTTAGTAATTTTAAATAATCAACGAAGAATTCAACGTATTGCAGCGTGGTGGGGCAATATACAAGATGCATTCTTGCCTTTATTTCCAGATTGGATGGCAAATATTTTAAGAGTGGTTCATAATTCTGAACCATATCAGATTTCTCATAGTTTAAATGCCATTGCACATGGTGGATTTTTTGGAGAAGGCTTGGGACTTGGCACTTTTAAATTAGGATTTTTAAGTGAAGTTCATACAGATTTTGTTTTATCTGGTATAACAGAAGAAGTTGGTTTGTTGGGATTGGCTATGATTTGTTTTATTTATCTACTTGTCATACTTAGAATTTTTAGAATAGCTGGAAGATGTGAAAATAAAATGCATTTTTTGTTTTGTTCTGGAATTGCTTTATTGTTATTATTTTCTTTTTTTATGAATGCTTTTGGAATTATTTCTTTGACTCCGTTAAAAGGTGTTGCTGTCCCACTTTTAAGCTATGGCGGTAGTTCTATGTGGTCTATTTGTCTTGGAATAGGTTATGTTTTGATGATTAGCAAAAAAGTAAAAATTTAGAGTCTAAATAAATGCATTTAAATGTGTTTTATTATAGTATATGTAATTTTTGTATAAGAATAAGTGTAAATAAAGATAGATATTTGATATAATTTGATTTTGTTATTTTAAGGAGAAAAAATGAAGAAAATTTTATATACTACTTTAGCATTATTTTGTGCTTTAGTTTTAGGTGCTTGTTCTAGTGATAAAAGTCAAGCTAATAATACTTCTAGTGAAAAGATTTATAAAGTAGGTATCGCAGCTAATTATCCTCCTTTTGATTTTATAAAAGATACAAAAATAACAGGTTTTGATGTTGATTTATTAGAAGAGATTGCAAGGAGAGAAAAATTTAAACTTGAGTGGATAAATATGAGTTTTGATGGTTTAATTCCTGCATTAAAATCTGGAAAGATAGATATGATAGCTTCTGCTATGAGTTCTACTCCGCAAAGACTAAATAGTATGGATTTTAGTAAGACATATTTTAATACTAAAAATTTATATTTAAAATTAAAAACAAATTCTAGTATTAGCGATAAAAAAAGTCTAGAAGGTAAGAAAATAGGAGTGCAACTTGGCACTATTCAAGAAAATGCTGCTAAAATGATACAAAATTCTCAAGTAGTAGCAAGTGAAGAAATGTTGGCTGCTATTTTAGCTTTGAAAGCTGGTAAGTTAGATGTAGTTCTTACAGATAAAGATATAGGTAAAGGTTATTTAAAAACTAATGATGAGCTTGAAGCTTTCTTAGAGGAAGATGATGGAAGTTCAGGATTTTGTATAGCTTTTGATAAAGGTAAAAATCTTGAACTTATTCAAAAGATTAATGCAGCCTTAGAAGAAATTCAATCTGATGGTACTTATGAAAAAATCGTAGAAAAATATGATTTACAATAGTTATTTCAAAGCTTTGATACTTAATTTCAAAGCTTTGATGAAATAATCTATATCTTCTTTATTATGTATATAATGAAATCCAACCCTTAGCCAGCCTGGTTTAGATTTTAGTTTTTGATTATCTTTTAAACCAAGCAAGTCATGACCATATGGTCCAGCACATGCACAACCTGCTCTTGTTTCTATTTTGTAAGTTTTACTTAATTTATAAGCTAGATCAAATGGAGAAATTCCTTGGATATTAAATGCAAAAATTGGTAGTTTATGAGTAATATTTTTAGCATATAAGATCATATCTGGAAAATCTTTCGCTTGCTTTAAAAAATAATTACATAATTGTTTTTCTTTTTGTTTAATAAAATTAAGTCCAATATCTTGACGTATTTTAAAAGCAAGACTTGCTCTAATTAATTGTATAATTCCAGGTGTTCCACCTTCTTCTAAATTTTCAATTTTACAAAGATATTCTTGAGAGCTTCTAGAAACATAACCAACGGTTCCACCTCCAGCAAAGCTTGGAGTTTGGCCACATAGAGATTTTTTAATCACTAATAATCCACAAGAACCAACCCCACCAAGTAATTTGTGCCCACTAATGAATATTGCATCATAAAATTTAGGATCTAAATTTGCATAAGGAGCTAAAGTTGAAACATCAAATGCCACAATTCCTTTATAGTATTTAATTAGAGTATAAATTTTTTTATAATTACTAATAATGCCTGTAACATTAGAAGCGGCGTTAAAGCTTGCTATTATTTGTCTTCCTTTTGAAGCTTCAAGTATTTTTTTTAAAAAAATAAAATCAATTTCTCCGTTAGGATTTAGCGGTATGCGAATACATTCACACAAAGCTTCTCTAAAAGACAACTCGTTTGAATGATGTTCGTAAGGTCCTATTATGACTAAAGGTAAAGTAGTTTTGTCTATATTTTGAAAGTATATTTCTTTAATTTTAGGAGGTATATACAATCCTAATAATTCTTGAAATTTTTTTATAGCCGCTGAAGAGCCACTACCACAACTAATTAATGCAAAGCTTTCATCAAGTAAGAGATATTTTTTTAAATTTATTCTTGCATTTTCATAATGTTGCTGCGTAATAAAAGAGTTTAAAGAGCTATCTGAATGCGTATTAGCATAAGTTGCAAGATATTTTTTAATTTCTCTTTCTATACTTTTTAAAGCCAATGCACTTGCAGTAAAATCAAAATAATACGTATTTTTTTTTAAAATAATATCTTTTTTTAATTTTTCAATATCCAATAATTTCCCCTGAAAATTTATCAAAATTATAGCATAGGAATAATCTTTAAAAGTAATTTAAAGTTATTCTTATTTTTGATGTTATTAAAATTTGTTATAGTATTTTTAAATTTGCATTTAAAGAGCTAATTAATTTTTAAGAAAATTAAAATTAGATAATAATTTTTTAATCTTATTAGTAAAATATAATAAAATTACACTGCATTAAAATATCAAATATTATAAGTTAGCAATAAGATAATTTATAAATATTTAAATAATAAAATAAAAATTTAGAATCAATTATAAAATTATTTGAAATTTTTATAAATAAGTTTTAAGATTATTTCAAATAAGGAGCACAATTTGCTTTGTAAGCTTTAGAGTATTAATTAAGGATTAAATAATGGATGAAAATATCTTAAAAAGTTTAGATTCTAACGAAAAAGAGGATTTACAACGCGGACTTAAATTTTTAATAGAACAAACATATGTGGTAGAAAATGCGTATAATCAACTAAATGAAAATTATATTGCACTAATGCAAACTATGGATGAAATTATAGAGGTTTTGCCTATGGCTTTATGGGTTTTAGATACCAATAAAAATATTACATTACAAAATAATTTAGCAAAACAACAACCTAAACTTTTAGAAAGTATTGATTTGAAAAAAACACATTATGAACTTGAATTTGAGCATAAATTTTATCTTGTTAAGGTTACTTTTCATGCTGATAAACTTATAGTTAATGCTACAGATATTAGTGATGAAAAAAGAAATGAGAGGCTTGCAAGTATGGGGACGATTGCAGCACATTTAGCACACGAAATTAGAAATCCCATAGGTTCAATTTCTCTTTTGAGTTCTACTTTGTTTGAGAGAAGCGAGCTTAAAAATAAGCATATTGTTTTAGAAATTCAAAAAGCTATTTCTAGAGTAGAGCGTATAGTTAATTCAACTTTATTATTCACAAAGGGAGTGCATGTAAATTTAAATAAATTCAATATAAAAGAGCTTCAAGAAGAATGCGAGCAAGCTATTAATTCTTATAATTATTTGGTTAATATTAATTTTATATTTAATTTTTTTGATTTTACAATTTATGCTGATAAAGCTTTGTTAGCATTGGTTTTGCAGAATTTAATTTATAATGCTATTGATGCGATTGAAGAAACTGAACAAGAAAATGGTGAAATTAAAATTATTTGTTCTCAAAAAGAAGATAAAATTTTCATTAGAGTATATGATAATGGTATGGCAATAAAAGATAAAAAAATAGTTTTTGAGGCGTTTAAAACTACAAAATTAAAAGGAAATGGACTAGGTCTTTCTTTATCTAAACAGATTGTAAAAGCACACGGCGGTATATTAGGATTTGAGGATAATCCTAAATGTTTTTATATTGAACTTAATATTTGATTAATAAGATAAATTTTAGTTTTAACTAAATATAATTCTTTTTCTTGTCCTTATAGCTCAGCTGGATAGAGCACAGAATTCCTAATTCTGAGGCCGCAAGTTCAAATCTTGCTAAGGACGCCATATTTTAAGGAAAAATATGTTTCACATAGTTTTAGTTGAACCTCGCATTCCACAAAATACGGGTAGCATAGGTAGAATGTGCTATAACACAGGGTTTAATTTACATATTATAAATCCTCTCTTTGATGTAGATGAAAAGGCTGTAAAAAGAGCTGGACTTGATTACTGGAAGAAATTAGATCCTATAATATGGTGTGATTTAGATAGTTTTTTACAAGAAAATATAAATTTTCAAGATAGATTCTTTTTTGCTACTACTAAGACAAACCAAGCTTATTTTGACGTAAAATTTCAAAAAGGAGATTTTTTATTTTTTGGTAGTGAGAGTTTTGGACTCCCAGTAAAACTTATGCAAACAAAGTGGGAAAATGCTATTACTATACCGATGAAAGATTGTGGTAGAAGTTTGAATTTGGCTACAAGTGTTGGTATTGTTGCCTATGAAGCTCTAAGACAGAATTTTGATTTTTTTAAAAAATAATTAATGGTTTAAAACTTTATTTAAAAATTCTTTTAATCTTTTATTTTCTGGATTTTCAAATGTTATTTTAGGATTTTCATCAGTTACTATAACGCCTTTATCCATAAAAAATATCCTATTGGCTACATTTTTTGCAAAACCCATCTCATGTGTTACTACAAGCATAGTTAAACCTTCTTTAGCTACTTCTTTCATAATATTTAAAACTTCACCGATCATTTCAGGATCTAAAGCAGATGTTGGTTCATCAAATAAGATGACATCAGGATTCATCATTAAGGATCTTGCTATAGCAATGCGTTGTTTTTGACCCCCAGAAAGATTATGAGGAAAATAATTTTCCTTATCACTTAATCCAACTTTTTTTAATAATAATTTAGCCTTTACAATAGACTCTTCCTTGCTTAGTATTTTTGTTTGTATAGGAGCTAAACATAGATTTTCTAAAACATTTTTATTATTAAAAAGATTAAAATGCTGAAAAACCATACTAACTTTTTGACGAACTTTATTGATATTTGTTTTTTTATTTAATATATTGACATTATTAATGTAAATATTACCACTATCAGGAGTTTCTAATTTATTTAAACAGCGTAAAAAAGTGCTTTTTCCACCACCGCTTGGCCCTATAATGGCTATGATATCTCCTTGTTTTATAGTAGTACTTATATTTTTTAATACTTCTAAATTTCCATATTTTTTAATTAAATTTTCCACTTTAATCATGTTTATTTAGTCTTTCTTCTATAATTTTTGCAATAAGTGTAAAAATTTTAACACTTATATAATAAATAAGGCCAGTAAAAATAATAGGTTTAGGGTTATAATAAATTGCTTGCAAACTTTTACTTTGCATAGTTATATCCATAACGCTTATATACCCTACAATAGAAGTTTCTTTAAATAAAGAAATAAATTCATTCATTAAAGAAGGTAAGATATTTTTTATAGCTTGTGGAAAAATTATCATTCTCATAGAAGTTAAGTAACTAAGCCCCATAGATCTTGCTGCTTCCATTTGTCCTTTATCAATACTTTGAATCCCACTTCTTACAATTTCAGCAACATAAGCAGAGCTGTTTAGACCAAGTGCTATGATAGCGACATAAAAATTATCATTCCACGTTGCAAATATAACTACAGAAAATATAAGTAATTGTAAAAGTATTGGTGTGCCACGTATAATATCTATATACTCATCAATAATAAAATTTAAACTTTCAATTTCTAAAAATCTCAAAAAAGCTATTAAAAAACCAAGTATTATTCCTATAATGACTCCACCTATAGTTAAGCCTAAAGTTATGAAATAGCTTTTCACGTAAGCTTGTGCTTCAATTGTGTAAGCTAATTTCCCCGTAACAATACCATTGTGATCTCTAACTTGTAAAATTTCAATAGGAAAAGAAAAATAAGCCCAAAAAGTAACTATGCTAAAAAATACAAATAATTTAAATGTGTTTTTTTTCAATTTACATACCTTTTTTTGCTTCAAAAATTTAGAAAATTACAAGTTTATACAAATAAAGTTTTCTTTTTTCTTAAAAATTTACAATAGATGAAAAAGTTGCAAGTAAAACTAAAATTTTATTTAGATAGAAAAATAAAAATAAAAATAAAATAAAATTATATTTTTTTATGAGAAATTCATTTTTTTATGTTAAATTTATCTGTGTTGTATTTTATAAAAAAGGAAATAAATATGGATTTTGTATCTTCAATCGTCGATCTTATCAATGATAGGTATTATTCTATTTTAGTTTTACTACTTATTATTACTGGATTTTACTATAGTTATATAACAGGTTTTGTGCAGTTTCGTATGTTGCCTTATGTGTTTAATCTTTTAACAGAAAAACAAGAAGAACGAGGAAAACATCATATTTCACCTTTTCAAGCTTTAATGATCTCAACTGCTTCAAGAGTTGGTATAGGAAATATAGCAGGTATTGCCATAGCTATAGTTTTAGGTGGACCTGGTGCTTTATTTTGGATGTGGGTTATGGCCTTTTTTGGTGGAGCATCTGCCTTTGCTGAAAGTACTTTAGCGCAAGTTTATAAAAGTCGTGATGGTAAAAGCTTTAAAGGAGGTCCAGCATATTATATAAGCAAAGCTTTGAATTTAAGATGGCTTGGAGCAATTTTTGCATTAATTTTGATTATCACGTATGCTTATGGTTTTAATGGACTTCAAAGCCAAACTATGACTTCTGCTTTTGAATTTTATTATAAAGGAATGGCTGATAATGCTGAAATAAGTTTTGCACAAAGTTGGTGGCCTATTGCCATTGGTGCAATTTTATCTTTATTTGCTGCTTTTTTATTTTTTGGAGATCATACAAAGATTGGTAAAGCTAGCTCAATTATAGTACCGATTATGGCGATGATTTATATTGGATTAGCTATTATTGCTATGATTATGCATTATGAAAAAATTCCTGAAGTAATGTCTATGATTTTTAAAAGTGCATTTGATTTTGAGGCAATTTTTGGTGGTTTTGCGGGTTCAGCTTTAGTTATTGGTATAAAAAGAGGGCTGTTTTCAAATGAAGCTGGTATGGGATCAGCTCCAAACGCTGCAGCTGCAGCATTTACAACGCATCCTGCAAAGCAAGGTGCTATTCAAGCCTTTTCTGTTTTGATTGATGTTATTATTTGTACCAGTTCAGGATTTTTAGTGTTATTTTCTCTAGCTTATGCAAACAATATTGGTCTTGATGGAAAACCTATTTTAACTGCATTGCCTTTAGTGCAAGAAACTATGAGAGAGTATTATGGAAATTTAGGAGTGCATTTTACTACCATAAGTATAGTATTGTTTGCTATAACTTCATTAATTGGGAATTATTATTATGCACAAGCAAATATTAAATACCTAACTCGCAATCCTATCATAATTAATATATTTAAACTTAGCGCTGTGCTTATGATTTTTATTGGTGCAAATATGGATTTACAATTTGCTTGGAATTTAGCTGATGCGACTATGGCTCTTATGGCAACAATTAATATTGTATCTATTTTATTGCTTGGTAAAATAGTGAAAAAAGTTTTGAAAGATTTTAGTGAGCAAAAAAAACAAGGAAAAGACCCTGTTTTTAATGCATCAAAACTTGGGATTAAAAATGCAGAGTGTTGGGATTAATGATTGATTATATTGTAATCACTTTTTTTGTATTTTTTGTAATCTTTCTTGTATTTGGCTTTAATCGGCAAATGCAAGAAAGAGCAAAAAAAAGAGAAGAAAAAGCCACAAAGAGAGAAAAATTTAAAAAAAATCAGTAGAATAACTAGAAAATTATAAAATAAAGAGTAAATAATGAAAATGTTAGTTGAAATAGGTGTTGAAGAATTGCCTGCTATCCCTTTGTTAAAAGAATTGCCATATATTCAAGAAAAATGGGAAAATATACTCGATAAATATCATTTAAAATCTGATTTTAAATTTTATTATACTCCAAGGAGATTAGTTTTTTTACATGAGCATTTTAGTGTAAAACAAGATGATTCATTTGTGGAAATCATAGGTGCTCCAAAACATATCGCTTATAAAGATGGTAAATTAACAGAAGCTGGACTTAGTTTTTTAAAAAAATCAGATTTAAAAGAAAACGAGATAGAAATTAAAGAAATAAAAGGTAAAGAAGTTTTATATTGTCAAAAAAAAATACAAGGCTTAAAGAGTGAGCAGGTTTTGCCTAAAATGATAGAAGAATTTCTTAGAAGCTTAAATTTTGGTAAAACTATGAGATGGGGTGATGGTAAATTTGAATTTATTAGAGCAATTCGTTCATTTTGTTGTATTTTGGATAATAAATTAGTAGATTTTGAAAGTTATGGTGTAAAAAGTTCTATGAGTACTTTTATACACAGAAGTATTAGTTATGATTTAATTCCTTTTGAAGGCATTGATGGATATTTTGAAATTTTAGAAAAAAATTATGTAATTTTAGATCAAAATATAAGAAAACAAATTATCATAGAGCAATTAAAAAAGCTTGAAAAAGAAAATAATATAAATATTATAAATGATGAAGAATTATTAGCTGAAGTTGTTGCTATAACAGAATACCCAACAGCATTATTAGGATATTTTGAAGAAGAGTATTTAGAAATTCCAAGTGAAGTAATCATCACTTCTATGAGAGAAAATCAGCGTTATTTTGCAGTATTAAAAAATGAAATTTTAAGTAATAACTTTATTGTAGTTG
Organism: Campylobacter sp.; assembly: GCF_020024835.1. Lineage (GTDB taxonomy): Bacteria > Campylobacterota > Campylobacteria > Campylobacterales > Campylobacteraceae > Campylobacter_D. The sequence goes on from NZ_JAHHTD010000019.1 coordinate 21,592, forward strand.
CAAATGCGGTTTGTGATAATTATTCTAAAATTATTTATGGAAATGAAAAAGTTTTAAAGGCTAGATTAAGTGATGCAATGTTTTTTTGGAAAAATGATTTAGCCCAAGGTTTGTGCAATGAAAAAATTAATCAAATGTTATATTTAGAGGGTCTTGGAACTTTAAAAGATAAAATTGAGCGTGAAAAAGATATAGCATTAAAATTGTGTAAAATATTAGGTAATTTTGATGAAGATACAATTGTGCAAGCTATAGAGTATTCTAAAGCAGATCTTAGCACGCAAATGGTATATGAATTTACTAATTTGCAAGGTATTATGGGATCATATTATGCAAAAGCTATGGGTATGAGTGATGAAATTTGTTTAGCAATTAAAGAACAATATTTGCCTAATGGAGATACTTCTAATCTTCCAAGTAATGAAATTTCATCTATAGTCGCATTGGCAAATAAATTTGATACTTTAATAGGATTATTTGCTATGGGAAAAATTCCTAATGGAAATAAAGATCCTTACGCCTTGCGTAGAGCTGCAAATGGTGTATTAAAGATTATTTTAAATTTGGGAAAAAATTTTGATATTGAAGATTTTTTAAGAGATGTTACACCTAGATATAAGAATTTTGATTGGAAGATTTTGCTTGATTTTATTTTAGAACGTTTGCATACATTTTATAATATCAATGCGTCTTTTATTAAGGCAGTGCTTAATGTTAAAAATTATGATATTTTGCATATTGATCGTTCTGTGAAAGCTTTAATGAGTATTGTTGATAGTGGTGATTTTGATAAAAATTTTTCTACTTTTAAGCGTCTTGCAAATATTGCTATTGCTAGTGAAATTGAAATAAAAGAGAAGTTATTTACTACACAAGAGGAAAAAAATCTCTATCAAGCATTTTTACAATGTAAGCAAAATAACAATCAAATTGATTTATATTTAAAAAATCTTTTTGCATTAAAATCTCAAATTGATGCATTTTTTGATAATGTTATGATTAATGATAAAAATGAAGAGATTAAAATTAATCGTCAAGCTATGGTATTTACGATTTATAAAGAATTTCTTAAAATAGCGGATATAAAAGAAATTAGTTTATGAAAAAAATTTCTATATTTTTAATTATTTTTTTTTATATTCTTAATGCGAAAGAGATAAAGCTTGTCAATGGGCAAGTTTTATTTTTAGATTTTAATAAAAGTCATTTTTCTAAAATTTATTTTCAAGATAAGTCAATTCCGTATTTTGTTTATAATAATAAAATTATAACAAGTATTGCTATGCCCTATAAGATACCAAAAGATATGGAGTTGTTTGTAGAATTTAAAAATAATAGCAAGGAAAAAATTTACATTAAAGCAATTAATGGAACTTACAAAAAAGAAATCTTAAAAGTTGATGCATCTAAAGTAAATCCTCCAAAAGAGGTATTAAATCGCATTAATAAGGAGTATCAAGAAGCAATAAAAATCTATAATACCTATACAGATAAACTCCTTTTTGATGGCAAATTTATTTACCCTATAACAAGTAAAATTACTAGTGAGTTTGGAAAAGCAAGGATTTTTAATGATACTTTAAAAAGTTATCATAGCGGAACTGATTTTAGAGCAAGTATTGGCACTAAAATTCACGCAAGTAATAGCGGAATAGTAAAAATTGCGTCTAATAGATATTATGCTGGAAAGTCGGTTGTGATTGATCATGGTTATGGCATTTATTCGCAATATTATCATTTGTCTAAAATTCTTGTATGCGAAGGTCAAAAGGTTAAAAAAGGAGAAATTATAGGTTTAAGCGGTATGAGTGGTAGGGTTACTGGAGCACATTTACATTTTGGGATTTTGGTAAATGGTGTTCAGGTTGATCCGGTGGATTTTATTTTTAAATTTAATAAACTTTGATGATTACTTTTAGTCAGTTTTTTAAGCAATGGAGTAGAGCTTATTATGCTCAATCTGTAGAGATTGGAAAACGAGGAGATTTTTATACAGCAGTAAGTGTAGGAAATTTATTTGGAGTTTTGCTTGCGAATCATTTTTTAAAGCTTATTGATGATAAAAAAATATTTTTGCCAGTTAATGTTGTTGAAATTGGAGCGAATGAGGGGTATTTAGCGTTTGATTTTTTGCAAGCTTTATACACATTAAGACCTGCTATATTAGATGAAATTCAATTTCATATTATAGAACCTCATAAAAGATTACGAGTTAAACAAAGTTCGTTATTTCTTAAGTATGAACTTGATGTTAAAATACATGAAAGTTTTAATACTTGTTGTTTTGAGAATACTTTTTTTTATGCTAATGAATTATTTGATTGTTTTGCTTGCGAGCTTATTTTAGGAGATATGATGGCTTATGTAGATAAGAACTATCATATTTATTTTAAAAAAGCAAATGAAAAAATACTACAACAATGTAAGCGATATAATATTACAAATTCTGAATTATGTATAGAATACCATTCTTTTTTTAAAAAACTAAAAAGTAGTTGTAAAAATATTATTTTTGATTGTTTTGATTATGCTAAAAAAGAAGAAAAAATTAGCACTAGAATATATAAAAATCATCAAACATATAATATTTTAGATGAAAAATTGCAGGATTTTTTTGGTAAAAGTGATATTACTTATAATGTAAATTTTGAACATCTTATCAAAGTTTTACAAGAAGAAGATTTTATTATTTTAGATTTTAAAAATCAAAATGAGGCTTTAATTGATTTTGGTTTAGAAGAAATTTTAAATTTGACTAAGAAAAATAATGAAAGCATATATAAAAATTTTATCAACCAAAGTCAAAATTTAGTTTTTAATTTTGGTGATAAGTTTAAATTTTTAGAATTTAAACTTTAAAATTATTATTAACAATATCTAATCCAAAGCCTTTTAATGCTATAAATTCTTTATCATTATTTTCACTTAGTAATTTTATTTTTGATATATTTAAATATCTTAAAATTTGAGCTCCAATTCCGTAGCTTCTAAATTGATAACTTTCTTTTTTTTCATTATTCATAAAGATGATAATTCCATTTTCTTTATTTAAAAATTCAATTTGTTTTAAAAGTTCATTAAATTTATTAGAAGTTAAAAGCTCAAAATCACTTCCATTAAGATAAAATTTTACATTTTCACATTCTTTTAGTTTTCCAAATAAAAATACTATATGTTCATTATCTTTATGATCTTTAAATATCAATTTTTTTGTATTAAATCCAGCTAATGAACTTTGTTCTTCTTTGACAAGCTGAATAAGACTTTCATTCTTTAAACGATACTCAATTAAATCAGCAATAGTAATCATATTAATGCAATGTTTTTTGCAAAACTTTTCTAAATCAGATCTTCTAGCCATGTTTCCATCATCTTTTACTATTTCACAAATTACACACGCTTCCTTTAATTTTGCTAAACGACATAAATCTACCGTGCCTTCTGTATGGCCAGTTCTTTCTAAGACACCACCTTTTTTAGCAATTAGTGGATTAATATGACCAGGACGCACAAAATCTTCAGCTTTTGCATCTTCTTTTGCAAAAATTTGCACAGTCATATTTCTTTCAAATGCACTTACTCCAGTGCTTGCATCTTTAGCATCAACCGTTATAGTGAAAGCAGTTTCATGATTGGAAGTATTATTAGGAACCATCAAAGGTAAGTTAAATTTATTTGCAAGTTTTTCACTTAATGCTACACAAACTACACCTTTAGCGTGTGTGATAGCAAAATTTATTTTTTCTTGAGTGCTAAATTGTGCAGGAAAAATTAAATCCCCTTCATTTTCTCTATCTTCTGCATCAACCATCACAAGCATTTTGCCTTCTTGTAATTCTTTAATGGCTTGCTCTATACTTATAAGACTCATATTATTTCCTTGAAATTATGTATAAAACGGCAAATTATATCATTTTTACTACACAAGTTCAAACACATTTGGCATTTTCTTAGTTAATAAAAATTACTATTTTATTTATTAATCAATAAAGCTAACTAAGAAATATTTATGCAAATAGATTATTTATTTATATCTAGAGGTATAAAAGGATTTGATAATTATTATAAAGATTTATTATTCACAGATATTAAAGAATTTAATCAAGAAATGGCTAAGTAGTTAATAGCTTATAATACTATCTTGCCACATTTAGCTTTAAATTATAAAACTTCGTTGTAATACGCTTAGAAAAAGATAGTAAAAAGTGCTAAATGTTAAGGATTGATATATTTTCTTGACAAAAAATTTAAAATAATATATAATTCCAAAATTATTATTTAGGCATTGGGGTATCGCCAAGCGGTAAGGCAACAGGTTTTGGTCCTGTCATCAGGGGTTCGAATCCCTTTACCCCATCCACAATCTAAGTAAATTATTGTCGCGAAGTAGAGCAGTGGTTAGCTCGTCGGGCTCATAACCCGAAGGTCGGAAGTTCAAATCTTCCCTTCGCAACCATATATTATATCTTCACCTTCAAGAATTTTAAAGCTAAAAATTTCCTAGAAACACTAATAA
>NZ_JAHHTD010000002.1 GCF_020024835.1 Campylobacter sp.
AGAAAATACCATATTAATACTTACAACACCATCTAATTGTTCTAAATTTCTATAAGCTTGTAATTCATTGTCTAAATTATCACTTTCAATGATTACAATAATTTTTTCCTCATGTATTAACTCTATACTACAAAAAGGAATTTTTTCGATTTTTTTCTTAAGAGAGGCAACTTGCTCTCTTTTAGATAAAATTAAGACACTAGAAAGATTCATTGATACTCCAAAATATTATCGTATTTTCAAAACCTGCACTTATAAGCTCATTATCACCCAAAAATATAAGATATTCTAACAAAAAATTTTTATTTTGAATTTTTTTTATTGTTTTAAAAGTTTTTGTATCTACTAATTCTATAATATTTTTTTCATTATCGCTAAAAGCAGCTATAGTGCCATTTTCATTTAAAGCACAAGCATAAATCAAAAAATCTCTTTCTAAAAATTTTTCATTATCATTTTTAATAATACCTAATTTCCTATCTGTACTGCAACTTACTATAGTTTTGTTTTTGTAATCTAATTGATAGATATTATCTTTATGAATATTTTTATAACTTTTTATTTTTTGCCATTTACTTAAATCAAAAAGTATTATCTCTCCACTTTCAAATCCAGCAACTAATGTTGTTTTGCTTTCATCTAAAACTACATCACTCAAACTTGAACTAGAAAAAGTAATTTTATTAATAATTTTCTTTGTTTTTAATTCTAAAAGCTCGATACTAGAATCTAATGAAGCTAATAAAACAACCTCATCATTTAAAAATAACGCTTTCTTAACGCTATTATTTGGAAGTTGAAAATCAAATATCATATCCTTTTTATAAATATTTAATTTTTTACTTCCAAAATCTCCTTCACTTAGAATTAATATCATACCATTTAGATAATCAATGCTATAAATTCTAGGTTCAGCATTAACTTCGTAAAAATTTTTAATCTTATCTAATTTAGCAATCAACTCTTTTTGTTTAGTTTTTATCAAAACACTTAAAATTTCTCCATTGTCTAATCCCAATAAGAGTCTTTCATCAATTAACTTCACTGCATTTAAGTTAGATTTTAGCTTTAATTCACTTGCAAATGCACAAATTCCAATTAGTAAGATTAAAAATATTTTTTTCATCTTTTACTTAACGCCCTCATTTAAAACGTCTAAAAGATTAGATCTTTTCTTTGATTCCTCATTTTTAAATTTAGCTTTAAAATTATTTTCCACTAAAGGTTTTGCATTACTTTGTGGAACATGACATTGAGTGCAATTAAATCTAGCTTCACTAACCATATTTTTAGTGGATTTATTCTTTCTAAAATCATAATAATGACTGCTTGGAATTGGTGTAGCACCAACATCTTTTGCAATAGATTGATCATGACAACTTAAGCAAATATTATTATCCTTAATTATAGGAAGCATATCCTCTAAAGTATGAGGAATTAGCGGTGGAGCATTCTCAAATGATCTTTCTATCAATACAGATTCACCAGCTGATGATTGAGAATATTTAACATCTAATAACTCTATATTTTCACTTTCTAAACTTGTTTTTCTTAAACCTAAATCTTTTGAATCAACACTCTTAACAGCAAAACCACATGCACTTATTAAAATAGTAACCATCAAGAATAAAAAGATTTTATTTTTCATTTTCTCTCCTTATTTTTATTATATTAAAATCTAAAGCATCATCATTACAAACATCAATACATCTTCCACATCTTATACATTCACCAGATTTAACATCTTGCTTTTCTTTTCCTATCATCCAAAGCACTTGTTTTTCAGGACAAATTTGAATACATTTATAGCATTTAGTGCATTTTTGCAAATCATATCTTACTTTTAAAAGTGAAAAATGAGATACTAAAGCCCAAAAAGCACCTAAAGGACAAAAATGAGAACACACAAATCTAGGACTTAAAAAAGTATCTATACAAAAAATAATCAATGCTACAAAAATCCAAGAAATTCCTCCAAATATAATCCCTCTTTGAATAATACCTATATAAGAAAATTCTTCAAATACAGGAAAAGAAAAAACTAAAGAAAAAACTAAAGAAAAAACCATCACGTAATAACGTAAATTTTTACTAACATTAATTGTTTTTATCTGATTTGTATTTAATTTCATTCTAAAAAAATTAGCCAAATCTGTAATAATATTAATCGGACATACCCAAGCACAAAAGGCTCTTCCAGCAAAAATAGCATAAAATAAAAATACTATTAATGCCCCGATTAATACCATTAAATTTATCTGCAAACTTGCTAAAACAAGTTGTAAAAATGCAAAAGGATCGCTAAGTGGTATAGTAGAAAACACTTTAGAATAACTTAAATTTCCTTTTAAAACAAAATCAAATATATTAAAAGAAAACAAGCTTAAAATAGAAAATTGCACAATTCTTCTTAAGATAAGATATTTCATAACAACTCTCCATTATTAAGGTAATTTTTAGCCTTACCATTATCAAACTTCTTTTTAGTATCTACATCTTGTAAGCGTTTTTCATCTTTTTCATCCCAACCTTTGATATAATTATCTCCTGCTTTTCCTAAAACAAAATTTCTAGGTAAAACTTTAATGGCTGCTTTTTGAGTAATACAGGCTTTTTCGCAAATTCCACAACCTACGCAAATTTCATAATCTACAACAGGAAGTAAAAGTGCATGTTTTGCGGTTCTTTCATTGCGTTTTAATTCTAATTTTAGGGCCTGATCTATCAAAGGACAGGCTCTATAACAAGCATCACATTGAATACCCCAATAAGCCACACAACTAGCACTATCGATAATAGCTATACCCATTTTGGTTTTATAAATTCCATCTTTTTGCTCTAAATATTTGTAATCTAGTGCATTAGTAGGACAATCTCTAATACAAGGAATATCTTCACATAATCTACACGGATTTTTTCTAGCAACAAAAAAAGGAGTGCCATTTTGAGGAGAATCTTGCAAAGTAGCTAATTTCAAAATATCATAAGGACAAGCCTTTACGCAAAGTCCGCATCTTATACATTTTGATAAAAATTCTTTTTCATTATCAGCTCCAGGAGGTCTTAAAAAATATTCCTGATTAGCACTAAAAGCTAAACTTGCTAAAAATGCACTACCGCTACTTATGCACAAAAGTTTAAATGCAAAAGCTAAAAACTCTCTTCTATTGTTCATTTGTTATGCTTTAGTAATTTTTACAGCACATTTTTTAAAATCAGTTTGATTAGACAATGGGCAAGTTGCATCAAGTGTAACTTTATTAATATACACATTTTCATCAAACCAAGGAACATACACAAGACCTTTTGAAGGTTTATTTCTACCACGAAAATCTACTCGTGCTTTAACTTTTCCACGACGTGATTCTACCCATACAACATCACCTTGATTAATTTGCATATTTTTAGCATCATCTTCATTCATATAACAAAGTGCTTCAGGAACTGCACGAAAAAGCTCTGGAACCCTCATAGTCATAGTGCCACTATGCCAATGCTCTAAAACTCTACCAGTAGATAACCAAAATGGATATTCTTTATTTGGTCTTTCAGGAGCCTTCATAAATGGCCTAAAGAAAATTTTAACTTTATTTTTTAAGCTATATTTTTCAGTTGTTTGAGGTGCTAGTAAATTTCCTTTTGGTAATTCTTTAGCAAAGCTTCCATAAAAAGCAAAATCAGATTCTGGATTAGCTTTTTTAGCATAATAATCAAATTTTGTATTAAATCTCCATTGAGTTTCCTTGCCATTTACTACAGGCCATCTTAAACCTCTTACTTTATGATAAGTATCAAAATCAGCTAAATCGTGTCCATGTCCTAAACCAAATTTACGATATTCTTCCCATAAATATTTTTGAACAAAAAAGCCATAGCCTTTAAATTCCTCTCCATCACTACCTATAACTTTTCTTTCATCTCCAAGAACTTCAGAATTATCAAAACCCTTTGCGATACTATCTTCAGCTTTAAATGTTTTTGCTTCATCATTAGCAAATAATACATCATACAACGAATCATCTTCATTATAGCCCATCGCCTTAGCTTCCTCTAAAACATTTGGCAAAATAACCTTATCATTGACTTTTCTTTCACCCCAAACTTCTTTTAATTTAAAGCGTTTTGCAAATTCCATAATTTGCCAAGTATCACTCATAGCCTCACCTACAGGCAAAACTTGTTGTTTCCAATGCTGAGTTCTTCTTTCTGCATTACCATAAGCTCCCCATTTTTCATAAATCATAGCACTTGGTAAAATTAAATCTGCCACTTTAGCACTAATTCCTGGATAACAATCACTTACGACAATAAAATTATCCATATTTCTAGCTGCATTTATCCAGTGATTTGCATTTGCTGTATTTTGCCACGGATTATTTACTTGCACCCAAATAAATTTAATCTTTCCATCTTCTAAATCTCTCATAATCTTCAAATACGGAGAACCTGGTTTTGGATTGATTGTATTTGCTGGTACTTTCCAAATTTTTTCAGAAATTTCTCTATGCTTAGCATTTGCAACCACCATATCAGCTGGAAGACGATGAGAAAATGTCCCTACTTCTCTTGCTGTCCCACAGGCACTTGGTTGTCCAGTAAGAGAAAAGGCTCCACTACCTGGTTTTGCTTGTTTGCCCAATAAAAAATGCACCATATAAGCTTGTTCATTTACCCAAGAACCGCGTGTATGTTGGTTAAATCCCATAGTCCAAAAACTAACAACTTTTCTATTTTTTTCAATATACAAATTTGCTAATTCTTGCAATTTATTTTTAAATTCTTCTATGCTTTCATCATCATTACCTTTTGCTACTTTAGCCACATAATCAAGCGTATAAGGCTCTAATGCTTTTTTAAAGTCTTCAAAAGAAATTTCCCAATGTATGCCGGATTTATCTTGATGTTTCATTTCAAATTTATCGCCTGCTTTTACTCCTAAATAAGCTAAAGATACAGCTTCTTCATCATCTAAAATAATCTCATTTTGCTTAGCAACCGTATCTTTTTCACTTGCTTTAAATTTAGGATGATTAGGATTATTTCTCATTCCATAACCAATATCAGCATATCCTGTTGCAAATATACAATGTTTATTAACAAAATCTTTATCTATAGCTTCTGGATGATTATAAACAATTTCTCTTGCTATATAATTCCAAATAGCTAAATCAGTATTTGGCTTAAAGATAATTTCAGTATCAGCTATATGAGAAGTTCTATTTGAAAAAGTTGATAAATTTATTATTTTTACTTTATCTAAATTACTTAACTTCCTATCACTTACTCTTGACCATAAGATCGGATGCATTTCAGCCATATTTGCACCCCACGTAATTATAGTATCTGTAAGTTCTATATCATCATAACAACCAGAAGGTTCATCAACTCCAAAAGTTTGCATAAAACCAACGACTGCAGAGGCCATACAATGACGTGCATTTGGATCAATATTATTTGATCTAAAGCCAGCCTTTACAAGTTTAGCAGCGGCATATCCTTCTTGAATAGTGTATTGACCACTTGCAAAAATTCCAATACCCTCAACTCCTTTTTCTTCATATGCTTTTTTAAATTGCTTTTCCATTTCATCAAAGGCCCTCTGCCAAGAAACTTGTTGAAATTTTCCTTTTTTATCAAATTCACCTTTAGCATTTAAACGAAGCAAAGGAGTAACTAAGCGGTCTTCTCCATACATAATTTTTGCATTAAAATAACCCTTAATACAATTTAATCCACGATTAACTGGAGCTGCAGGATCTCCCTTTACAGCAACGATTTTGCCATCTAAACTTGCAACCAATATCCCACATCCTGTACCACAAAATCTACAAACAGCTTTATCCCAACGCCATTTATTTTCTGTATTTGCAAGTACATTACTTGGAACACTAAGACCTGCAACACCGCAAGCACTAGCAATAGCGGTATTTTTTATGAAGTCTCTTCTGTTCATCGTATCCCCTTCATTATTATTATTGTGCATACTTTTAATAAGTAACACATATGCCATATTATCACATTTATATTAAAAATAAATTATAAAAGGAATATTTTTAAAATCTTATATTTAGGATATATTTAGTATTTTTTAGAATCAATAAGCATATTAAAACGCTAATTTATTTTAGCGTTTTAATTGATTTACTATGCCAAGCATATCATCACTTGTTGTGATAGCTTTAGAGCCAGCCTCATAAGCTCTTTGTCCTGTAATTAAATCTGTCATTTCTTCTACAAGTTGCACATTACTAAGCTCCACAAAGCCATGCTTTATAGTAGAAAATCCATTTTCACCTGCAATTCCCGCAATAGGCGCACCGCTTGCATCAGTTTCTACCAAAAGATTATCTCCAAGTGCGTGCAAACCAGCAGGATTAATAAAATTTACAAGCTCTATTTGTCCTATTTGAGTTTCAGCTGTATTTCCTGGTTGGATAACTGAAATAGTTCCATCAGTTGCGACATTAATTGCGGTTGCATCTTCTGGAATTGTCATTTCAGGTAAAAGTCTATACCCATCAGAATTTACTATATTGCCTTCAGCATCTTTTGTAAATTGTCCATTTCTAGTATAAGCAATAGTTCCATCTGGCATTTGAATTTGAAAAAATCCGTTATTTCCAGCTATAGCCATATCAAGGCCTGAAGTTGAAGTTTGTTTTAAACTACCTACACTAAAAATTTTACTAATTGCAGTCACTCTAGAACCAAGTCCTACTTCTATACCACTTGGGTGTTTAGTTGTGCTTGAAGTTGATGTTCCAGCATATTTCATAGTTTGATACATTAAATCTGCAAATTCAGCACGAGATTTCTTGTAGCCCACAGTATTCACATTTGAAATATTATTTGAAGTTACATCAATTTGAGTTTGTTGCGATACCATCCCTGATGCCGCTGTATATAAAGACCTTAACATTTATCTATCCTTAGAATTTTATTTAACACTTGCTAGTTTATTAATGGCTTCTTGATTTAAATCATCCATATGAGAAGTCATAACCTTTTGATACATCTCAACCATTCTATTTGCTTCTATTAAGCCAACCATTTCAGAAACAGGATTGACATTAGAACCTTGAGTAAAACCTTGCTTAATAGCACTTGAATTTTGTAAATCCCTTATTTTTTTTATATCCACCTTATACATATTATCGCCATCTTTTTGTAAATCTCTTAAATCATCAACTTGAGCTACAAATAATCTTGCAATATTTTGATTAGCAGTGCTTATAATCCCATTTTTATCCACATTAACAAAAGAAGTAATATTGCCAATACGAATCCCATCATTTTCTGGATTATTAAAATAATCACTACTTAAAACCTTATATCCTTGACGATTAACTAAATATCCCTCCTCATTAAGTTGAAAATTTCCATCTTGACTTAATCTTACTTCACCATTATTAGTTTTAATAAGATAAAAAGTATCTTCTCGTGTCAAAGCAAGATCTAAAGGATTATGGGTCATTTTCATTGAGCCAACACTAAAATTTGTATATACATGATTAACTTGAGGAACTCTATCTATAGTAGTATTAACAAATCGTGCTGCATCTTTTGTGTGATTTTCTATAGGTAATTCATCTTGGGTTTCTTTAAAAATCCTCTTAAAATCTGCAATAACAACATTATCTCTTTTGTAGCCACTAGTATTAACATTAGCAAGATTATTAGTAACAACATCAAGACGATTAAATTGTGTTACCATAGCACCAGTAGCTTGATAATATCCATTTTGCATTGTCATTCCTAAAAATTAAAGTATTTTTGACACTAAAAGCAACATTTGTTCCAAAATAATTTTATTTGTTTTTAATTAATTTTTAGGAATACTGACAAGTTTTATACTATAAATTACCCTAAAGGATACTTCAAATGGCTGGAGAAGCAAATACCCTAGAAGAACTTTTTAAAGAGAATTCTAAGGATTATATCACATACGAAAAACTTGTCAAGTATTTAACCAAACTACCAAATGCTACTAGTGTAAAAAGAATTCGAGATTTAATGAGTAAGTATAAGGTAGAATTAGTTTCTTCAGCTGAAATTGCAAAAAAACGCAATCTTGAAGAAGCAAAAAAACTACAAGAAGAAAAGCAAAAATTACAAGATACAAGTTTAGAAAATGAATTTGATTTAGCCAATGAAAATGACTTATTAGAATGGAGTAGATCAGACTCTCCTGTGCGAATGTATTTAAGAGAAATGGGACAAATTTCGCTTTTAAACAAAGATGAAGAGGTAGAAATTTCCAAAAAAATAGAACTTGGTGAAGATATTATCATTGATGCATTTTGCTCTGTACCTTATTTAATTGATTTTATACTTGATTATAAAGAACCTTTGATTAATAGAGAAAGAAGAGTTAAAGAGCTTTTTAAAAGCTTTGAAAATGATGATAAAAATGATGATGAAATAGACACTGAAGAAGAAATTGAAGAAAATGAAGAAAGTGATTTTGCTAACGATAAAAAAATTAAAAAAATAAGTAAAAAAGAAGATGAAAGAACCTTAAAAGTTGTAGAAAGTTTCAAAGCCTTAGAAAAAGCAAAAAAAGAATGGTTAAAAACTATCTCTACAATTAGCGCTGAAAAAAATGAAGATAATTTACTAGATAAACTAATAATAGCTTTTAAGAAAAATATATTAAAAGAAAAACTTATGAATTTAGGTCCAACCTCAAAACTCATATCAGAGATAGTAAAATCAATGGAAACTGCCTTAAAAAGTGATGAGGAATTTGACAAAGAACTCAAGCGTCTAGAGTATCGATTGCCGATGTTTTCAGAAGAATTAAAACAAAGACATGCAGATATCTTAAAAGATATCACTAAACTTAGCAAAGAAGAAATAGCCGAACGTGCTTTAGAAACAACTATGGTTAGTACTTATATGGAAATAAAAAAACTCATACAAACAAAAGAAGCTAGCCAAAACTCTTTTGATTTAGAAAAAGATCAACTAAAAGAAATTTTAGAACAAATTAAACGTGGTAAAAAAATTTCTGATGAAGCAAAAACTAGAATGGCTAAATCAAATTTACGACTAGTAGTCAGTATAGCAAAAAGATACACTAATCGAGGTTTGCCTTTTTTAGATTTAATTCAAGAAGGTAATATTGGCTTAATGAAAGCGGTTGATAAGTTTGAATATAAACGAGGTTATAAATTTTCAACTTACGCTACTTGGTGGATACGACAAGCTATTTCAAGAGCTATAGCAGATCAAGCAAGAACTATAAGAATTCCTATTCATATGATAGAAACTATCAATCAAATAAATAAAATTATTCGCGAATATTTGCAAAAAGAAGGTAAAGAACCTGATGTTAATATTATTGCCAAGGAAGTAAATTTAAGCATAGACAAAGTTAAACAAGTTATAAAAATTACTAAAGAACCTATTTCTTTAGAAGCTCCTATTAGCAATGAAGATGATGGTAAATTTGGAGACTTTGTAGAAGATCGAACTTCACTTTCGCCAATGGATCATATTTTAAAAGATGATCTAAAAGAACAAATTGATGAAGTTTTAGATCAATTAAACGATAGAGAAAAAGCAGTTATTAGAATGCGTTTTGGATTAATGGATGATGAAAGTGATAGAACTTTAGAAGAAATAGGCAAAGAACTTAATGTAACAAGAGAAAGAGTTAGACAAATAGAAAGCTCTGCTATCAAAAAACTCAAACATCCTAAAGTTGGTAGAAAATTAAAAAATTATATTGAAGGTTGGAAATAAACAATTAATCCTTGTTTTACAAGGGTTAATTATCTCTAAAAAGTTTAGTTGCAAGACGTGCTGCCCTGCTTTGATCTGTGTCTTTTTTAAGCGTATTAAAAATTCTACTAATATAATCTTCTAAAATCTGTTGAGAATTTTTAATTTTTTTATCTTCATTTATGCCAACTTTTACATATCTTCCATCACTTTCTAATTCGTAAGCTAAATCATTATCACTTAATTGCAACTTCAAAATTTGAGCTAATTTTGCTCTAGAATGCTCATCATATATTGGTGTCATTAGCTCTAAACGTCTTTCTAAATTTCTTGGCATCCAATCAGCACTTGAAATAAAATAATTTGGACTTGTATGTTTAAAATATAAAATTCTAGCATGCTCTAAATATTTTCCAACTATACTTCTAACTTTTATATTTTCGCTATAACCCTTCACACCAGGTCTCAAACAGCAAATTCCTCTTACAATTAGATTGATTTTTACTCCTTTATTTGATGCTTCATATAATGCTTTAATCACATCTACATCAACTAAGGCATTCATTTTAGCTATGATAATTCCATTTTCTTTGTGATTTGCCTCTAGTGTTATCATTTCTAAAATTCTTTCTTTAATCTGCTTAGGACTCATTGATAAAGTTTTAAGACGGCGACTTTTGCTGTATCCTGATAAAATATGAAAAAAAGTAGTAGTATCTTGTGAGTATTCTTCTTTTGAAGTAAAATAGCTAACATCTGTATAAATTTTAGCCGAACTTGCATTATAATTTCCTGTGCTAAGATGGTTATAAATTTTTAATTTTTCTCCTTCTTTTCTAATTACCTGAGCAACTTTAGCATGCACTTTAAATCCTGTGATACCATAAATCACATGAGCACCAGCATTTTCTAGTGATTTAGCCCAATGTAAATTATTTTCCTCATCAAAACGAGCTTTAAGTTCTACCATCACGGTAACTTGCTTACCATCACTTGCAGCATCAATTAATGCTTGAACTATATTAGAATTTTTTTCCACTCTATAAAGTGTCATTCGTATAGAAACTACTTTAGGATCTTTACTTGCTTCTTTTATGAATTGATAAACAGGCTCAAAACTCTCATAAGGTTGAAAAATCAAAATATCTTGCTTATCCATAGCACCAAAAATTGATAAATTATCTCCAAATGGCGGTAAAATCTTTGAAGTATATACTGGACTTAACAAATGGGTAAATTCTTTGTTAAAAATAATTTGCCAAAGTGATGACAAATTCAAAAGAATATCGTATTCATAGATATCTTTATGAAAAATATTCATATGCAAACATAAAAATTCAATTAATTGTTCATCAGCACCTTTTTGAATTTGTAAGCGAATAAATGCACCCTTTCTACGAAGTTTTAAACCTTGCTCTAAGATCATCATAAAATCATCAGCTTCTTCTTCTTCAATCTCCATATCTGCATTTCTAGTTACCCTAAAAGCAGCAGATGACAAAAGCTTATAGCCAGGAAAAATTTGCTCTGCATGATGACGCACTATACTCTCAATAGGCACATAAATATTTGAACTTACTTGATAAAATCTAGGCAAAACTCTTGGAATGCGTATCATTCCAAATTTTAAAAGTTCTGGATGAAGTGGATCGCAAAGTTTTACTGCCAATGAAAAAGATAAGTTATTTAAATGTGGAAAAGGATGTGTTGCATCTACAGCAATTGGAACTATAACAGGAAAAATATTAGAAAAAAAATGATCGTTGCATTGTTGTTTCATATCCTCATCAAGATCTTCATAAGATCGAATAAATAAATTTTCTTTTTCAAGCTCTAATAAAATTTTAGAAAAATATCGCTCAAGAACATATTTTTCTTCGTGTAAATAATTTCTTACTGCTTTTAATTGAGCTAATGGAGTCATTTCATCATTACTAGTAGTGCTAATACCCGCAATGAAAAGTTGTTTTAAACCAGCCACTCTAATCATATAAAATTCATCTAAATTGGTGCAATATATAGCTATAAATTTAAGTTTTTCTAGCAATGGAAGATTTTTAGAACATTGATCTAAAACCCTAGAATTAAAAGCTAGCCAAGATAATTCTCTGTTAATATACATAGACGATTGCAACTGCATTTTACTTACCTCAATCTATATTTTATTATTATAATATTATATCAAGAATACTTACTTTTGTTAAATTATCATAAAAATAAGATATTTTATGTCCTTAAATTAATCTTAAATATATTTGTAATATAGTTACGACATGGCGATTTTACGCCTAATCGTATGCAAGGAGGAATTCTTGAAACAAAAAAAAGCTTTCCCTAGTCTGTTTAGTATTTTTCTACTTTTATTTGCCATACTGCTGGTATTTGGTTTTTACACCTTTTACAATGCTAAAGGTGCTTCTTACCTTAGTAATGCAAGCAAGTCATGTAATAACTGCCATATTATGAATGAAGTTTATAATGACTATCTTGCAGCTCCACACTCAAAAAAAATTAAGGGAGAACCAAGAGCAACCTGTATTGATTGTCATTTACCTCACAATTTTGTAGATAAATGGATCGCTAAAGCACAAAGTGGTTTAGGACACGCTTACGCCTTTACATTTAAATTAAACGAACTACCAACAAATTTAGATGCAAATGAAAAAAGTAAAAAAATGGTGCAAGGCAATTGCATTCGTTGCCATCTTGATTATGCTAGTGTGGCTATTAATGCAACAACTAATCCTCACAAGGATAATTCTTTAAATTGCGTTTCATGTCATAGCAGTGTAGGACACAAACGCGGATTTTAATTTTAGGAGATTCAATGATTAAGAAAGGTCTTTTATACTCAGGAATAATCGTTTTACTTGTATTAATTGGTGCTGTTTTATGGTTAAACAATGATATAAGTAAAAAACAAGAAGAAGGTAACAACAATGGTGTTGTTAGTAAGAATTTTGTTGAGATGAGTGATGAAAATCCCACTTTTGATGAATGGGGTAAAAATTTTCCAGATTATTTAGATATGTATCTTACAGTGGAAAGAGAAAAACCTATGGAAACTGATTTTGGTGGAAACTTATCATACTCAAAGTTAATAAGATATCCTCAACTTACTATTTTGTGGGCGGGCTATCCTTTTTCAATTGATGCTAATGAAGAAAGAGGACATTTTTGGGTCCAAGTTGATCAAATGGATACAGCAAGAAATAATAAGGATTTTCTAAATTCTCACGGATTTGCTGGATTTGGTGGCCAACCAACAGCTTGTATGAATTGTCATAGTGGCTGGTCTCCTTGGCTTATTAAAAATACACAGGGAGAAAATGATAGAGAAAAATGGGTAGCTTTTAATTCTACAAAATACTGGACAATGATAAAAAACATTCCTGCTGTAAATGGTCATAAAGAAGGTTCATCTGAACATAGCGGTCCTCATGGTGGTAAAAGAATGGGAGTAACCTGTGCAGATTGCCACACTCCAAATAATATGAGTTTAAGACTTACACGTCCTGCTGCTATAAATGCACTAATAGCAAGAGGCTATGAAAAAGATCCAGAACAAGGAGTCAAAGCTACAAGAGAAGAAATGAGAACATTAGTTTGCTCTCAATGTCATGTGGAATATTACTTTAGACCTACTGGAGAAAAAATCAAAGTAATGGGAGAAAGCATAGCTAATGATCCTACTAAAAAATGGTGGAATGGAACTCAAAAAACTTATGATGAATTTGATTCGTGGAGAGATGGCAATAAACCAACACAAATAGAAGTAAATGGATTAGAGTTAGTATTTCCTTGGAGCGAGTGGAGAAAAGGACAAGCATTTAGAATAGAAATGTTTGATGATTATTATGATAAAATACGCACGATTTTTGATAAAGACTGGACACATAAGCTAAGTGGTGCACCTATGATTAAAATTCAACATCCTGAAAGTGAATTATATAGTGGTGGAGTGCATGCGGCTAATGGAGTTAGTTGCACTGATTGTCATATGCCTTACATTAGAAAAGGGGCAAAAAAAATGACTCAACATAATATTACTTCACCTTTGCAAAACATTAATGCTGCTTGTAAAACTTGTCATACTCAAAGTGAAGAATATCTCAAATCACAAATTAAAGATATTCAAAATTCAATTGCTCATGATTTAAGAACAGCAGAATATGCTATCGTAAGTCTTATCAAAGATACTCAAACTATACGCAAAGACTTAGGTGAGATGCCAAAATATCAAACAGATGGCAAAGCAGATGTAAGTAAAATCAATGATGTCTTAAAAGAAGTGTTAGAACTTCATAGAAAAGCTCAAATGAGAGCAGATTTTGTTGGTGCTGAAAATTCTACAGGCTTTCATAATCCAAGAGAAGCTTCAAGAATGCTTTTACAAGCTGTAGATATGGCAAGAATGGGGCAAACAAAATTAGTAGAAATTGCTAATGCAAATGGTATTAAAGATTTTAAAACTTCTGATTTGACTTTTGAAGATATTCAAAAATTCAATCCAGGTGAAATTCGCTACAAAGTGGATTTAAATGGACACAAAGCAGGAGATCGTTATTATAAACACGATAATATCAATGGTAGTCCTTCACAACGCCTTTTAGATAAAGACAAAAATCTTAAACCTTATAATTACGAAAATATAGACAAATAACAAAAATCCCGTTTAAACGGGATTTTTGCTTTATACTTCTTTTGTTAATTTAACTTCTTTGCCTTCTAAAATTTGATTCATAGTATTCATAGCACACATTTTTCCGCACATAGAGCAAGAATTAAGCTCTTCAGGTCTTCTTTCATTAAACATTTTTTTAGCTTTTTCTCCATCTATGGCTAGTTTAAACATCTTCTCCCAATTTATATCTTGTCTTGCTTTGCTCATAGCATCATCTCTTGCTCTTTCTTTTGGAAGTTTTACTATATCTCCAGCATGAGCTGCTATTTTTGTAGCTACAATACCATCTCTTACATCATTTATATCAGGCAATCGTAAATGCTCTGCAGGAGTTACATAACAAAGAATATCAGCTCCAGTAGCAGCAGCGATTGCACCACCTATTGCTCCACTTATATGATCATATCCCACACCAATATCAGTAACTAATGGCCCTAAAACATAAAAAGGAGCACCATTGCAAATTCTTTTTTCAATTTGCATATTTGTCTTTATTTCATTTATAGCCATATGTCCAGGTCCTTCTATCATAACTTGTATATCCTGCTCCCAAGCTCTTTTTGTAAGCAAAGATAATTCTATTAATTCAGCTATTTGAGCACTATCACTAGCATCGTGAGTGCAACCTGGTCTTAATGCATCTCCTAAAGATAAAGTCACATCAAATTCTTTACATATTGCTAATAAATCATCATAGTATTCATAAAAAGGATTCTCACAATCATTCATTTGCATCCAAGCATAAAGCACAGATCCACCTCTTGAAACAATATTTGTAATTCTATCGCACTCTTTAAACACTCTAGCGGCTCTAGAATTTATTCCTGCATGTATAGTCATAAAATCAACACCACTTTTTGCATGATGATATACTACATCTAAAAAATCTTTAGCCTTTATATCTTTTAAATCTTTTTCTAAAAATCCAACTGCATCATAAACAGGGACTGAACCTATCATAGCTTTTGAAGTTGCAATTAATTCATCTCTAAATTTACTTGTCTTACCATAATTACTTAAATCCATTATAGCTTCTATATTAAATTTATGTGCTAAATCAACTTTTTGCATTTCTTCTGTATAATCTACACAATCATTAGATACACCTAAATTTACATTCACTTTTGTTCTAAGACCATACCCTATTCCATTAGGATCTAATGCCTTGTGATTAATATTTGCTGGTATTATAATTTTGCCATTTGCTATATTTTCTAGCAAAAAACACTCTTTTACCTGTTCTTTTTGTGCAACAATTTGCATTTGTCTTGTAAATACACCTTCTTTTGCGTATGTCATTTGAGTTTTCATTTGTTTATCCCTTGAAATTAAATTTTATGGATAAATGAAAGGAAAAGATAAGTAAAAAGCATATTAATATAAATCTTCCCAACGCTAGCATTATCTAGTTCTGGTTCGGTCTAAGCTTTTAGCTTACTCTCAGCCTGTTACACAAGCTCCCGTCATTTAAGTAATCAAGTATAGCGTAAATTATAAAAGTTATTTCTTTTTAACTTTCTTTTTTGATTGCTTGCTAAATTGCAATAATTCTTCAGTAGTTTTTATGTAAAATGGAATTTTTTTAATACAATAATTTAAAATTTCACTTGCAGCTAAAGCATCATTTAAGGCCCTATGGTGCTGATTTTGTATATTTAAAAATTCTTTTAATGTTTCAAGTCCATATTTAGGACTATCTATACATTTTTTAGCAAGATCGATAGTGCATAATTTTCTATTTAATAAAACACCAAAACCATTTTCTCGCATAGCTTTTGATAAAAAATTATAATCAAACCGAACATTATGTGCTACAAAAATAGAATCTTTCAAAAATAATCTAAAATTATTTAAAACAAATTTTAACGATGGAGCATCTTTGCTCATATCTTGAGTAATACCTGTTAATTCTGTAATATTTTCAGGAATATCATCTACTTTAATCAAACTCTCAAAACGACTAATTTCTTTAAAATTTTGAATTTTAACAGCACCAATTTCTAAAATTTGTCCATTTTTAATACTTCCTGTAGTTTCAATATCTACTACACAAAAAATTTCATTTTTTATATTAATATTTTTAGTCTTTAAACAAATTTGATTATTTTTATTTATTTCAATACCAAGCCCTAAAAGTGCAAATGTATAAACATCAAAATCATAACAAGAAAGCTCTTCTATCTTTTTTAACTCATCAGCAACCCAAGCAAAAGGTCTATTTTCTTTGCTTAATTTATTAATAAGATCATCAATTTGTTGCTGACTCAAAATTCACACTTTAAAGAATTAATTGCAGCTTTATAATCTTGTGAAGAAAAAATATAATTACCCGCTACTAAAATATCAGCTCCAGCTTCATCTAAATCAGGCGCATTAAGTCCATTCACACCACCATCAACCTCTATGAAAATTTTTAAATTTTTTTTATCAATCATTTCTCTTAAGATTCTAATCTTTTGATAGACTAAAGGTAAAAATTTTTGCCCACCAAATCCAGGATTAACACTCATTAAAAGAACCATATCCACAAATTCTAAAAGATATTCTATGCTTGTTATTGGAGTATGTGGATTTAAAACAATTGCAGGATGAATACCATTTTTTCTTAAATCTTCACAAATTCTTATTGGATGATTTTCTATTTCGATATGAAAACTTATAAATTTTGGCTTTAATGGCTTAAAAAATTCTACAAATTTGCTCACATCATTGACCATCAAATGCACATCTAAAGGAATAGGAGTAACTTTACATATATTTTCTAAAACACAAGGCCCAAAAGTGAAATTTGGAACAAAATAACCATCCATTACATCAATATGCAACAAATCAGCTCCAGCCTCATATACTCTCTTGATATCTTTTTCTAAATTTAAAAAATTTGCTGATAACAAACTAGGTGCTACATACATAATCAATACTCTCCAATACTTGTATGAAAATAATTCTATCATACTTAATATCAATATTTTCTTTATTTGTTTTTTTAATATTTGTTTCTTTAAGCTTTTTTAGATACAATATAAAAATTATTTTTATTTTAATCAAGCAAGGAAATATCAATGTCAAGAATATGTCAAGTAACTGGAAAAAGACCTATGGTAGGTAATAATGTAAGTCATGCAAATAATAAAACAAAAAGAAGATTTTTACCAAATTTAAGAACTATTCGTGTCACATTAGAAGATGGAACAACGAGAAAAATTAAAGTTGCAGCTTCTACTTTAAGAACTCTTAGAAAACAAAATAACAAATAACCTATAAAATTTACAATATAAAGAGGAATTGTAGTATGTCTTTTTTGAAAAAGCTTAAAAAATTCCTCAATTGGTCTTCCTCTCCTAAACCAGCAATTAATCTCAATGATGAATTATACGGACAGCTTAAGTTTTTAAGAATCCCGCTTATAGCCATTGTTATTATAACTTTAATTGGTGCTTTTGGATATATGCTCACAAGTAATTTTAATCTCAATGATGCCATTTATCAAGCAGGAATGACTTTTACAACTTTAGGATATACAGAAGTAAATCCAATTTCAACAGCTGGTAGAATTTTTACGGTTTTATATGTATTATCAACTTTTACAATTTTCACATTTTGTATGGGTTTAGTCATAGAAATAATAAAAAAAGGAACTTTATCAAAAATTATAAAGGAAAGAAGAATGTTATATAAAATTGCAAGATTGAAAAATCATTTTGTAATATGCTACCATAATGATTTTACTATAGAATTAGCACAACAATTTAGAGAAAATCATATTCCATTTGTTGTTATTGATGAGATTCAAAATCTTGATGAAATATCTGAAAAATATCATTATCCTTACCATATAGAAGCTGCACCGCATACAAATCTTGCCTTTTTAAAATCAAATTTATCTAGTGCAAAAGGAGTAATAACTCTTAGTCACAATATCGCAGATAATATTGCAATAATAGCTTCTGTAAGATTATTTGAAAAAGAACTTCAAAGAATCAATCCCTATTTTATACTAGCTAGCTCAGCAAATGATGATGAAACACAAAAATTAAAAAAACTTGGAGCAAATTCTATTGTTTCAGCAACTAAACTTGTCGCTCAAAGATTGAGTGCTATGTCTGCAAGACCTGATATGGAAAATCTATTAGAAAATTATCTATACAAAAAAAATAGTCCTATAGATTTAGAAGAAGTTAAAATTCCAGATGAATCCTGGGTGCGTTTTAAAAGATTAAAAGAAATTCATTTAAGAGATATGGCTAATGTAAGTATTGTAGGAATTTTAGAAAATAAAAAATTTACACCTATGCCAAGAGGTGATACTTTAATAGGCACAGGTTCAAAGTTACTTTTAGTGGGCACAGCTGATAGTATTAAGATTGCAAAAAAAATTATTAAAAACAAACAAAAGCCTGATGAGTTAAAATACATTTAATAAATTTAAGTTATAATCTTTAGGCTATATTCGATAAAATAAGGAGAAAATTATGTTACATGAATTTAGAGATTTAATTACCGAATTAAAGGGTAAAGATAAGCATTTTGATAAGTTATTTAACGAACATAATGAATTAGATCATAAAATTAAAGATGCAGAAGAAGGTAGAATCCATTTAGATGATTTTGAAGTTGCAAATCTTAAAAAAGAAAAATTAAAATTAAAAGATGAATTAAATACTTACTTATCAAACTACAAGAAATAGTTTTAAAGGAGAATTCATGTTTGGCAATAAGCAAACCCAAAATACAATTGAAAAACTAAAGGATAAAATTAAATTTCTAGAAGAAGAAAATGCAAGATTAAATCTTGAAAAGCAAGAAATCCTAGCTAATTACGAAAAAAATACGGCACATAAAACATGCTCTATCGAGATAAAACTTTTAGATATGTTATTAGCTGGCGTTTTAAAAGGAATAGCAAATGTGCAAAGTGATATGCAAAAAAATGTAGATAAAACAGAAAAAATTTCTCAATATTCTGACTCATCTTTACACGATATGCAAGAATTAAATTCTATCGCACAATTAATTCTTTCTTCGTTGCAAAGTATCATAGAATCTGCAAATCGCTCAAGAGACACAGCTGGCAATCTCCATCGTAGTGTTGATGAAATTACAAATGTCATTAATCTCATTAAAGATGTATCCGATCAAACTAATCTTTTAGCGCTAAATGCTGCTATTGAAGCAGCTCGTGCTGGAGAGCATGGTCGTGGTTTTGCTGTTGTTGCTGATGAAGTTAGAAAACTTGCAGAGAAAACCCAAAAAGCAACTTCGGAAGTGGAATTAAATATTAATCTACTAAAGCAAAATGCAGATGAAATGTATGGTCAAAGCGAACAAGTAGAAAAAGTTTCTCTTGATTCAAATCAATATATTATGGAATTTTCAAGCAAATTTACACAATTAATCGCTAACGCAAACTCAACTAATATCCATGCAAAAAATATTACATCTGAAATATTCATTTCACTTGCAAAATTAGATCATATAGCATTTAAATTAAATGGCTACAATGAAATAATCCATTCTTCAGGAAAAGCACTTTCTGATCATTTAAGTTGTCGCCTTGCAAAATGGATAATGGGTATAGGAAAAGAAAGATTTTCTAATGGTAAATCTTTTGGAAAATTAAATTCTCCACATCAAAAAGTTCATGAAAATGTTAATCAAGCTATAAATTTAGCATATAGCAAAGATACATCAAGTGAATTAGTGCAAAATCAAATTTTAGACAAATGCTCTAATGCTGAAAAAGCTTCTGAAGAATTATTTGAAATATTCAAAAAAATGTTAGAAGAAAAAGAGATGGATAATTTAGAAAATACAAATAAAGAAAACGTTTAAGAATAGAATCTATCTATTCTTAAACCATAAATACGAAAACTCAAGTAATGGATTTTTAACAATATTTGATTTATAAAAATGCTCAAAATCATCTCTTTTAACTCTAATTATTTGAATATCTTCTCCATCAATTCCACCACCACAACTAATTTTGTCGTCCTCATCTATTTGTGCAAAATATAAAAATTGCCTACTTACTCCAGAACCAAAACCGGTATAAAATTCTCTAATTAATTCTATTTTTTTAGGATTATATCCTACTTCCTCTATGCATTCTTCCTTTGCAATTTGCTCTAAACTTAAATTTTTATCTACAAGACCTGAACAAAGTTCCACGCTATAGCCTATTTCATCTAAATTTATATTATTTCGTTTCTGATAATCCCATAATGGAATTCTAAATTGTTTGACAAATAAAAAAACATCATCTTGAGTATGATATAAAAACACAGAAACACTATCCATAGCTTCTATAAAATCCCAAGTATATATTTTGTCATCTTTGCCTTGATAAGAATATCTTTTTGGCTTAATATATTGTGATTTAGTGAAAATTTCTTCTTTTAAATTTTTCATAATTAAAACCTTAAAATATAATCTGCTTTAATTATACTAAAAGAATATAAAATTGAAATTGTAAATTAGACCGCCTTTAAAAATAAGACGGCCAAAAAATAAGAAAGGTAAAAAAGATGGGGGGCTAAATTACATCATTCCACCCATACCGCCCATTCCACCCATACCGCTCATATCTGGCATAGCAGCAGGTTTATCTTCTTTAATTTCGCTAATAGTAGCCTCTGTAGTAAGTAACATACTAGCAACAGAAACAGCATTTAACAATGCAATTCTTTCTACTTTAACAGGATCAATAATACCACTTTCAAGCATATTAACATATTCGCCTTTTGCAGCGTCAAAACCTTTATTTTCCTCTTGGCTATTTTCCACTGTATTTACCACAACACCAGCATCAAAACCAGCATTTTCAGCAATTTGTCTCAAAGGTGCTCTTAAAGCTCTCTCTACAATCGCAACACCAATTGCTTCATCGCCTTGTAAAAAATTTAAGTTAATTTTAGACTTTGCTTTAATTAAAGCAGCACCACCACCTACTACTATTCCTTCTTCAACAGCAGCTTTTGTAGCACTTAGCGCATCATCTACTCTATCTTTTTTCTCTTTCATTTCAGTTTCAGTAGCAGCACCAACTTTAATTACTGCAACACCACCGCTAAGTTTTGCCAATCTTTCTTGTAATTTTTCCTTATCATAATCACTTGTTGTTTCGGCAATTTGAGCTTTTATTTGTGTAATTCTCGCATCAATACTTGATTTTTCTCCAGCACCATTTACAATAGTAGTATTATCTTTATCAATAATCACACTCGAAGCTTGTCCAAGATCTTCAATACCAGCACTCTCTAAAGTTCTTCCAAGTTCTTCAGAAATCACTTCACCGCCAGTTAATATAGCAATATCTTCTAACATTGCTTTTCTTCTATCTCCAAAGCCTGGAGCTTTTACAGCAGAAATATTTAATACACCTCTTAATTTATTTACAACTAAAGTTGCTAAAGCTTCACCTTCAATATCTTCAGCTACAATTAAAAGAGGTTTACCAGTTTTTTGAATCTGTTCTAAAATTGGCAATAAATCTTTTAAATTTGCAATTTTCTTATCAAATAACAAAATATATGGACTTTGTAATTCTACCGTCATTTTTTCAGCATTAGTGATAAAATATGGGCTCAAATAACCTCTATCAAATTGCATACCTTCAACAACATTTAACTCATCATTAATTGACTTTGCCTCTTCAACGGTAATTACTCCGTCTTTACCTACTTTTTCCATAGCATCAGCAATTAAACTTCCGATTTTTTCATCAGAATTTGCTGATATCGTTGCAACTTGAGCAATTTCTTTTTTATCTTTTACTTCGCGAGACATTTTTTTAAGTTCAGCTACAATCGCCTCGCAAGCTTTATCCATACCTCTTTTTACTTCAATAGGATTTGCACCAGCTGTAATATTTCTTAAACCTTCTTTAAATATAGCATGCGCTAATACAGTTGCTGTAGTAGTGCCATCTCCTGCTTGATCAGCTGTTTTACTCGCAACTTCTCTTACTAAAGAAGCACCCATATTCTCTAAAGAATCTTTAAGTTCCACTTCTTTTGCTACACTAACACCATCTTTGGTAATAGATGGAGCACCAAAACTTTTTTGAATTAACACATTGCGACCTCTTGGTCCCATTGTAACTTTAACCGCATCATTTAATTTTTTAACACCCTCATAAAGCTTGTTTCTTGCTTCATCTGAAAAAAATATTTCTTTTGCCATTTAATATCCTTTATTTTAAAATTCCTAATATATCATCAACATTTAAAACTAAATATTCTACATTATCTATTTTTATTTCTGTACCACCATATTTTGCAAAAATCACAACATCGTTTATTTGTATTTCTTTTCCTTCCACTTCTTTACTTGCTGCGACAACTTCTCCCTTTAATGGCTTTTCTTTAGCATTATCTGGTATAATAATTCCTGAAGCAGTCGTAGTAGCTTCTTCTAAGCGTTTAACTAATACACGCTTTCCTAAAGGTTGAAAATTCATTTTTTATCCTTTCAAAATGTATCATTATTAGCACTCGTTATTTTTGAGTGATAACAATTATACATAAAATAAAGTAAATTGTCAATAAATTAAGTTATATATATCATATAAGTTTAGTCTATTAAACTAAATTTATATGATATATTAGTATAAAGGTATTAAAATGAAAAAAATTTTTTATACTTCCTTAATAGTTGTTTTCATACTGCTAGCAAGTAGCTATGTTTTACTTTTTACAAGCATAGGAAATAATTTCTTAAAACCAAAACTAGAAGAGATTATCATACAAAAAAGCGGTATAAAGGTTAAATTTGATAATTTCAAAATTCGCTTTTCTACTTTAGATATAAAGGCGAATTTAGATGATAAATTTTTTATTAATATTGAAGGAAATATATCTCCTTTGAGTTTAGGTTTTGATTTAAATTATATTATAGACTTGCAAAAAAAATACATTAAAGAGCTAAAATTAAGCAATCAACAAGATATTACTTTTAAAGGAAATATTATCGGAAAAAGTAGTAATTTCAATATAAATGGAAATGGATTTTTATTTGATTCTATTCTTAATCTAAAGGCCAATATTGTTAATTTTTATCCTTTAAATTTGCAATTTTTAGGAAAAGATATGGATATGACTCAAATTTTAGATTTTATAAATTTACCAAGATATATCCAAGGAAAAATAAGTATTACCACTAATATTAACGCCAAAGATTCAAAAGCAAATGGAAGTTCTTTAATTAGTTTTTATACAAACTCCATTAATAATACATTAATTCAACGAGATTTCAATCTTAGCTTGCCAAAAGAAAATTTTATAAAAGGTGAAATTAATTCTTTAATACAAAATGATATTATTACTTCTAAAAGTAAAATTTTAAGTAATTTTTTTAAATTCTATACTCAACAAAGTATTTATGAGCTTCAAAACAACAAATTAAATTCTGATTTTGAAATTCTTTTAGATGATTTTAATCAATTTTCAAGTATCGCTAAAATAAAACTTCAAGGAAAAAGTAAAATTAATGGCAACTTAGAATTTACACAAAATCAATTAAAAAAAATAGATGCTACTTTTTATGGACTTGGTGGAGAATTAAAAGCTACACTTTTAGATGATAATTTAAATTTAAATACAAGCTCTATTGAGATTGCACAATTGCTCAATACCATTTCTATGCCAAAATTTATAAATTCTAAATTACAATTAGATTTTAATGCTAAAGGTTTAGATTTTAAAAATTTTGATCTTTTTGTAGAACTTAAAAATGCAAATATTAATGCTAGTGAATTTAAAAAAATCAATAATCTAGATTTTCCAAAGACTAATTTTAATTTACAAGCAAAAGCAGATGCAAAAAATTCATTAATTAATTATGAAATGTCACTAGATTCAAATATAGCCAAAATTTCAAATTTAAGCGGTTTGTATCATCTTGAAAATAAAAATCTAAATTTAAATTTAAATGCATTTATAGACAATCTTAATAAAATAAAAGTTTTAACCAAGCAAGACCTTAATGGACCTTTAAGTATAGACGCTAAAATCGATCTTAAGGAAAATATTATACAAAACCTTGATGCAAATATCAAAATTATGCAAGGATTAATCAACGCAAAATATAATGGAAAAAATTTGCAAGCAACTATAAATAGTTTGAAATTACAACAGATTTTTCCTTTAATAAGACAACAAGTTTTAGCATATGGAAATATTTATGCAGATATAAAATTAGATTCTTTAGATTTTAATAATTTAAATGGAAAATTTAATGTAAATATTGATTCGTCTTTCAATGAAATAGAACTTTCAAAATTTCTTAATAAAAAATTTCCAAAAAATACTTCAGCGAAAGTAAATATCGAAGGAAAAATTAACAAATCTATTCTAGATTTTGATACAAAAATACATTCATCTTTTGCTAACATCAATACCTTTAAAGGTAAATTTGATATTAATAAAATTTTTCTACAAAGCAACTATGATATTTCAATCAATGACTTTTCAACCTTAGGATTTTTAGTAGATAGAAAATTAAAAGGAAATGCAAATTTTAATGGTCAATTAAATTTTGAAAATAATTTAATTGATGCAAGCATTTTTAGTAAAAAAATCTTTGAAGGGCAAATGGAAGCAACTTTAAAAAATAATATATTAAAAGCAGATATTAAAAATATTGATTTATCAATTTTAACTCAAAGTTTAGATTTACCAGATTATTACGAAGCAAAATCTGATTTAAAAGCAAATTACAATCTTTCAACAGAAAGTGGAGAAGTTTTGTTAAATCTTAAAAATGGAAAGCTAAAAAAGAATTTAATGATAAATACACTGATATTATTATTACAAAAAGATATTACCAAAGATGTTTATCGTAGCGGGGACGCAAGTGCTATTATCAATAAAAATCTAATTGATTTAAATCTCAATTTACTAGCTGATAATAGTAAAATAAATATCACAAAAGGTAAAGTTAATACTAAAAATAGTGCCTTAAATATCCCGTTTAATATAGAAATAGACAGGGCAATATTTAAAGGAATAATTAAAGGAACAATAGAAAATCCAAAGATAAAACTTGATACAAAAAGCACATTAAATACAATCAAAAATATCATTACTAGACAAGATCCAAAAGAAGAAAAGAATAAAAATGACAAGGGTATAAATAAGCTTTTTAATAAAATATTCTAAGCCCTTAAGAGCTTAGAATATCATTTAAAATAAACCGAATTTTCCATCTTTTTTCTTAAATAAAACTCTCATCTTAGCGTCCATATCATTAAAAACTAAAAATATATCTTTGCTAGATTTAAGTTTTTCTAAAGCTTCATCAATTTCTAAAGGCTTATAAAGCTCAAGTTCTACAGGAATTATTTCATCATCATCAATAACACTTGATAAAATGATATTTTCTTTTATTTCATCTTGGTGTTTATGAGTAGTATTTTTATCGTGCAACCTTCTTAAAACTTTAGAAATTCTATCAATTGCTAAATCTATTGCAGCATATAAGTCTTTATCCTTTTGCTTAACAACAACGGTATTAATTCCTGCTAAATTTATACCAAATTCAACCCAAAATCCTTTTTTTCCATGTCTTTCATCAGCACTAATCACACAACGAGCAGAAATTACATCAAGATTATACTTTGTCAAAGTATCAAAACTTTTTTCTACATACTCTTTAATGGAATCTGTAAGCTCAAATTGTTTCCCGACTATACTTGTATTCATTACCTCTCCTTTTTTGAAGTCAAATACATTATAGCACTTTAAAAAAAACAAAACACTAAGTTATCATCAAAGGCTTTAGTATTTCTTGTCCTTGAATTGATATATTTTTACCCAAAAAATATTTTTTACAAAAAATTACAATCATTGCATGAAAAATTTGATAAAGTTCATAAAGTTCATATTGTCTTTTTAATAATTTATTTAATTTATTTTGATTACTAGATATATTTTGTATAAAAAAATCATTTAAATTTTCATAATTATCTAATTCATAACCTAAATATTTTGAAATTTTTGCACTATAAGCATCTACTACTAATACTTCACGCTTACAAATATAATTTAAAATTCCATCAACACTTTCTTGACCTAATCCTTTAATACCCAAAAGCCATTCTCGACAAACTTTATTTTTAAATTCATCTAGTGAAATAAAATTATCAAAAAAAGCTTGGATAAAATTTTTTATATATTTAGCTTTTGTATTATAAAAACCACTAGGTTTTATCAAAAAAGCAAGATTTTGTGTTGAAATAGCTTTAAGATCTTCAAGCTTAGTGATATTGGCACATCTTAAATTATCTAAAGCTTTAAGCACATTTTTCCAATTCGTATTTTGAGTTAAAATAATAGAAACTAAAATTTCAAATTCACTTAATTTATCATTTTCAATCCACTCAAATTCATTAAAATTAATATTAGCTAAAATCAAAGTTTCAAATATATCATATCCACTCATAATTTTACACTCCTAAGATGAGTAAGCACTGCATCTAATATATCATCATCATCTTTACTTTTTGCCTTAATAATCTCTTTATTTTCATCATCTTTTACAAAACAAATATTTTGTTCAAAATTGCTAATTAGCTTATAGTCATTGCTAGCTAAAATTTTTATCGTGATTAAATCTAAAAATTGCTTTGTGTAAAGATCTAATTTTCCAAAACGATCAATCATTTCACTTTCTATTTCTAATATTTCACTCACGCTCACACATTTACTAAGCCTTCTATAAAGCTCTAATCTCAAACGATCTTCATTAATATATTCACTATTAATAAAAGCATTTACATTTAATTTTAATTCAATCTTTTTTTCTTTGATTGTTTCATTCTTGCTTAATTTGTTAATTTCATCTTCAAGCATCTTAAGATACAAGCTATAACCAATTTGTTCTATATGCCCA
Source organism: Campylobacter sp. (assembly GCF_020024835.1). GTDB lineage: Bacteria > Campylobacterota > Campylobacteria > Campylobacterales > Campylobacteraceae > Campylobacter_D. The sequence goes on from NZ_JAHHTD010000002.1 coordinate 27,299, forward strand.
CTTTGATCAACACCCAACAAATTTCCACCACCACGAATTTCTAAATCATGATAAGCAAGAACAGAGCCTGAACCTAAATAAGAATTGCTTTCTAAACTAGTTAATCTTTTTAAAGAATCTTTAGTAATTTTTTCCTTATCTTCAATTAAAAAATAACAATATCCTTGTATAGCGCTTCGTCCGACTCTACCTCTTAATTGATGTAAATCAGCCATACCAAACCGATCTGAATTTTCAACTATAATAGTATTTGCATTTGGAAGATCTATGCCACTTTCAACTATAGAAGTGCATAATAATAAATCATATTCTTTATTTTCAAATTTAAGCATCTCTTCTTCAGTTGTTTTAGCATCGATTTTAGAGTGTAATATTAAAATTTTTAAATATGGAAATAATTCTAAAAGATATTCTTTACTCTCATTAATACTTGCAATATGATTATGAATATAAAATATTTGACCTGCTCGTCTTAATTCTCTTGAAATAGCTTCTTTAATCAAAGCATTACTACTTTCTCTAACAAAAGTTCTTACATCTAAACGATCCTCTGGTGGAGTTTGCAAAATACTATAAGATTTTAAAGAACTTAATGCTTGATTTAAACTTCTTGGTATAGGTGTTGCAGACATTGAAAGAATATGTGAATTTTTACTAAGCTCTTTTAATTTTTCTTTTTGCTTAACACCAAATTTATGTTCTTCATCAATTACAACTAAACCTAAATTTTCGCACTCTATATTTAAAAGAGAATGGGTCCCAACCACCACGCAAGGTTTTTTTTCTTTTAAAAATTCTAAAATTTGTTTTTTTTCTTTCGAACTAGTAAAACGATCAAGTTTTAAAACACTTATATTAAACCTAGTAAATCTTTGTTTTAATGTCTTAAAATGCTGAGAAGAAAGCAAAGTCGTAGGAACAAAAAATAAAGCAGTATAGCCACTTTTTATGCAAGAGAATATGGCATTCATAGCAACTTCTGTTTTACCAAATCCAACATCACCGCTTAATAATCTATCCATAACCTTAAAACTTTGTAAATCTTGAGAAATTTCTTTACAAACTTGCTCTTGATCTTTAGTATAAATAAATCCAGCGCTATTTACAAATTCATCTTGTAATTCATCTGCAATACATATTTTTTTAGCTTTAATTAACGATCTAGTAGCAGCCAATGAAACTATATTAGAAGCGATAATGAAAAGTTTTTCTTTGAGTTTTTCTTTGAGTTTTAAAAATGTTCCTTTGCCAAGCTTATCAAGCAAAGGTATGCTACCGCTAGCACCAATATATTTATCTATCATATATAAGTTTTCAACAGGCAAAAGCAATTTGTCATTATTTAAATAACCAAGTGCTACAAATTCTTTTTTTGCTCCAGCAATAACAATAATTTCAAGTCCTAAAAATTTAGCTATTCCATAATCTTCATGAACGATATAATCACCTATTCTAAGCTCATCTATAACCAAATTTACTTTTCTAATTCTTTTATTTTTCTGTTTTTTATTTAAAGAAATAATTAATTTTTCTTTAGTGATTAAATTTAATCTTATATCGCATAATTTTAAAGTAATATTTTGAGAATATTCTACATTTAAAGCTTTAAATAAAACCTCATTCTTAGCTAAAATTAAAATATTTTTATCTTTATGAAAAGAAAAAAAATCTTGATTATAAGTACTTAATAAATCTTTACAATGCTTAGCTTGCGGTAAAATATATTGATTAATTTTACTGACACTTTCTTCAAAATCTTCATTATCAAATTTTTTAGTACTTATAAAATTTAAATTTAAATAATCATAAAAATCATCGATACACCAAAAACCCAAAGAATTAATATCATTAACAATACTTTGACTTTGAAAATTTTTAATTTTTTCCTGCAATTTTTCATATTGATCTTTATTTAAATTACTTAAAAATGGACATATTTCTATGCTAGAAAGTTCTTGAGGTATAGATTTTTGAGAGTTTATATCAAAATATCTTATACTTTCTATTTCATCTGAAAAAAGCAAAATTCTAAATGGTTGTTCTTCATTGATAGCAAAAATATCAATTATTTCTCCACGAATAGAAATTTCCCCTTTATCTTGAATAATATCTACAAATTCATACCCACTATATAAAATTTCTTCTTTAAATTTTTCCAATCTAATTAAAGAATTTTTCTTTAATATTATATTTTGTAAGTTATTTTTTCCTGGTAGTTTCTGTAAAATGGTTCTAATAGGTGAAATTAAAATCTTTTTTTGTGTTTGTTTGTGATAAGCACTTAAAACCTTACAAATCTCAAATAATTCTTTTGAAAAAGAACGTAAATCACTTCCAAAATATGCTCTAAAATCTGGTAAAACATAAGTTTTAAATTCTAAATACAAACAAACTTGAGCTAAATCATCAGCTTCTTTATCATCTTCGCAAATGATTAACTCAATTTGTGTATCTTGTAAATATTCATACAATCTAGCTTGCATCTTGATTTTTTTCTTCTACACCACTAAATACAGCCGCTTCCTCATCTTTTTCTACAATTTTACTACTTCCATTGAATTTACCACCATTTTCTATACTAAGTTGCTTAACGATGATATTTCCATTTAAAATACCTCCGGATAAAATCTCAAGAGAATCAACATTCATTTCTCCTTCAAAAATACCATTAATTACTATTTTATTAGCTTTAACCTGACCTTTTAAAACACCACTTTTACCTATTACTATTACACTTGAAGAAGTTACTTCTCCAATGATTTCTCCATCTAAATGAAGCATAGAATTAAAATAAAAATTACCCTCTATTTTTGCACCGCTTGAAATGACTGTAGTTTCGGATACTGAAGCAATAGAGCCTTTATTAAAGATTGCCATGGAACTCTCCTTTCTTGATCAAAAATTTGTTCATAGTTTTTATGATTTAAATTTATAAAAATTGTAGGATCTAAAAGTTTATTGATAAATCGAACTTCATAATGCAAATGCGGACCAGTAGAAAGTCCTGTGCTGCCTGTATAACCTAACAATTGACCCTTTCTTACAAATTCTCCTGCTTTTACGACATCTTGACGAGTCATATGAGCATATACCGTTTTAAACCCAAAATTATGGATTAAAATCACAGAATAACCATACCCGTTATTGCTATATGCAGCATATTCTACAACTCCATTTGCAGGGGCATAAATAGGAGTTTTCAAAGGTGCTCTTAAATCAATACCTGGATGGAATTCTTTTTTGTTTAATATAGGATGATGACGCCAACCAAAATCCCCTGTAACGCCATTATCTGGTATTACATGACCATTTGGAATTTGAGTTAAAAATAAATATGCTTGGTCATTGGTTAATTTTACCTTTTCTAATCTTTCGGGTATATCTAAACTTTCATCTTGCTTTAAACCAAGATTTTCTTCAATATCGGCAAGTTGAGTTTGAAGCTCATCATATAAAGCGGCTTTTTCCTCTAAATTTTTTTGCATACTTTCATTTTGAGAAAAAAGTTTAGTATTTTTTGCACTCAAACTTTCTTGATCTTTTAAAAGTTCTGATCTTTTAGTTGCTAAATAATTAATATATAAAGCGCCTAAAACTATCACTACGAAAACAAAAGATGTAAAATAAATAATTACTTTCTTAATAATTTGACTCAACAAAAAATGTCTAGAACCATTGACATCTGTTATAGTAAGTGTAAATTTATCTTTCACAATATCCTCTTAAAAATTTTTCAACTAAAACAAAAGAACCAAAAACTAAATATAAATTCTCATTTTTTATAGATTCAAATGTCTTGTATTTAATGTTTAATTCCTCTAAACATTTTATCAACTCTTCGCCAGCTAAAACCCTATCTTCGCACTGATAATCATAAATTTCAATTATTTTAATAATAGGCTTTAATATCCTTAAAATACTACGAAAATCTTTATCTAAAAAACAATTATAAACTAAATGAACTTTTTTTTCCTTGAAAATTGAAATTAAAGCTGATGCTGCCATCTCATTATGACCAACATCAACAAAAAGATTATAAGAAATTTGCTCACATCTAGCCCTTAAATCAAGTTTTGAAAGCTTCTTAATATTTTCAACTAAATCACTCTTATTTTTATTTAAAATCAACATAAAACTTTCTAATGCAAGCAAAAGATTATCTTTTAAAAATGTGGCTAAAGAATATTTTTCAATGTATTGTTTAGCTAAAAATTCAATCTTTTTATCTTCGTGAAATGAAGATATCCAAAGTGTAGATTTTTTTAAAAGTGCAATATGCTTGGCTAAATTTAAAATTTCTTTATTTTGATTGCTAGAAATAATCGCTTTAATTTTCATAGTTTTTAATTTAGTTCTTGCAATACTATTAAGAGTGCTTCCTAATATATCTTGATGATCAAAACCAATTCTAGTAAAAACACTAAATTCTTTCTCAAAAACACTTGTAGCATCATACTCTCCGCCAACACCAGCTTCAAATATTACATAATCACATCTTTCAAAAGCTATCAACGCTAAAAAAGTAGCATATTCAAAATAACTAAGTCTCATTAAGTCTTTAGTTAATATTTGTTCTAATTTTTGATGTGCCTTTTCCAATGTTTCATCGTCTAAAATATTACCATTTAACCAAAATCTTTCATTAAAAGAAAAAATATGAGGACTAGTATAATGACCTACGTTAAAACCTTCTTGCTGCAAAAGCATAGCCAAAAATCTCCCTGTGCTACCTTTGCCATTAGTCCCTACAATCTGAATATTTTTTGTTTTTGCAAAATGATCTTTATATTTTTCATATATAGAAAACATAAAAAATCTATTAATTTTTTTATAAAACATAGTTTTTTTTGTAATAAAATCTTTAAATTTCATTTTACACTTTTATCTATAAGATCTTTTAAAATATCACCATCTGCAAAACTGCTTTTTTCTATGTATGATGTTAATAATTTTATTTTTACAACTCTATCTTTATAAATAAACTTATAATCTTCAATAAGTTTTAATACTCTTTCTGTGAAAATTTGACCATATTCTAAATTTTTTCCTGGTAAAATAACAAGATAAGAGCTCTCATCTAAAATCCAAATTTCTTCAGTATTTTTACAAGAATCTTTTAAAATTTTCTTAAATTTTTCTTCAATAGTTTTATAACTATCGACTCCATATGTATTAATTATGTGTTCTATATCATTTATTTTGAAAAAACATAAAGTATAATTCACAGCATAAAGATAATAATTTTCATCAAGCTTTTTAAGCTCTTGAGCTAAATTCCATTGCTCTCTTTGCTCATCATCACTAGTGGCATGAATTTGTGTTTTAATTTGTGCAATTTGTTCATTTGCATATAATAATTTGTCTTTTAAAATATCAAAATTAACTTGCACATTACCATTTTTGTCTTTAGTTAAAGTATCAATAAATTTTACATCTTCTTGACTATGATTATAAAGCTTAGACACCATCTCATTTAAGCTTTCTAAATGCTTATGAAAAAAGGAAAGATTTTTTTGTATATAATATCTATCTATAGCTTCTTTCTTTTGCATCATCAAACAAAAATCACGAGCAAATTCTTTTCTTGCTATTAGTCTTGGATTTTCTCTTAATTGTTCCTTAAATTGCTCTATCTCCTTACTCTCTCCAAATAAGGGATCTAAACTACAAAGCAATAATTCTGCTTGTTTTTCATAAGAACGCTCTTTTAACATAAAAATAAGTTTTTCTATTAAAAAATAAAAATCAGAAAAATTTCTTATATTTAATTCTTCTAATTTCTTTAATAATTCTTCATCTTCATAACTTTTCTCAAGCTCTTTCCATTTTGATCTTAAAAGATAAATCGTTTCAATGTCCATTGCTTGAGATAACCTACACAATGAAGCTTGAGCTAATTCTTTAATCTTTTTGTCTTTACTTATACTAAGTTGATAAATAATTAATTCTAATAAAGCATAAACATCTTCATATTTTTTACTAGTTTGTCTATTAAGTCTTGAAACCAAAAAAGCTAAAAATTCATCAATAGTATAAATTTTTTTTCTTTTTAATTCTTGTTTGTATATATCATCTAATAAATTAATGTATTTTTCAATTCTAGCCTTATTGAAGCTTGCAATACCTGCCTTTTGCGCACACTCTTCAAAAATTTCACTATAATTTTCCGGAGTTGGATGAAGTTTTCTTTCTTTTAATTTTATTAGGGTTTCTTTTGCAATTTCATTAATATGACTTGCCATTATTTATAACCTCTAATAGCAACAATAGAAATAAATTCATCAAATGCTTGACTTGAAGCATTTTTAATCGCCTCAAATCTTGCTTGATCACTTATAATCGAATTAGGATTAATATCAAAATAATAACTACCCTTAGTATTGATAATTTCTTCTTTTCCATTTTGATAACGCAATTTAAATTCCAAAAATAATTCTGCTTTATAATTAACAACATAACCATTTTTATCATAAATCATTGGCGTATATTTTAAATCTTTCATTGTAACAATAATAATACTATCAGCACTATTTTCATTAGTGATACTTCTACCAAGTTTATTTAACATAGCTTCTCTTAAAACATCTGTGATAAATACACTATTTTGAGGATCTTGTTTGCTAATATTAATCTTTAAAAAAACATTTTCCCCCAGCACTACTCCAGCCATATGTGATGATGGTATATATCCACAAGAAACTAAAAAAAAAGCTAAAAATGTAAAAATTAGTTTTTTCATTTAACAACCAAATTTACAAGTTTTTTATCAATATAAATCTCTTTAATCAACTCTTTATCAGCAATCCACTTTGCTACATTTTTCTTAGCTAATATTAAAATTTCATCTTTACTCATATTGGATAAAATTTCTATCTCGCCACGCTTTTTACCATTTACACTAATTACAATCGTAAAATTATCTTTGAGAAAAACCTCTTCTTTAATCTCTAAAACTTTAAAATTTTCACATTTAAATAAATATTCGCTTAATTCAAAGCAAATATGAGGAATCACGGGTTCTAAAATATTCAAAATAATATAAAACGCTTCTTTTAAAATTTTTTCATTATATATAGCATTTAAAGCATTTAAAGCTTCCATACATGAAGCAATCAAAGTATTAAAAGCAAAATTTTCTTCATAAACCTCAAAAGACTTTTTTAAAGCCTCATAAACTTTTAATCTCGCATATTTTTCATCTTTATTTAAATCATTATGATTAATTTGCTCTAAGTAACCAGGTTGCAATTTTATTGCTTTTTCATATAGTCTATTAATAAATTTAAAAGCTCCCTCTAACGCATTATCATTCCATTCTAACTCTTTAGCAGGAGGTGCTGCAAAAAGTATAAACAATCTTGCACTATCAGCTCCATATTTTTCTATAATATAATCAGGATCAACAACATTACCCTTAGACTTACTCATCTTAAAGCCATCTTTAGTAACCATACCTTGAGTTAAAAGTCTCTCAAAAGGCTCATTATCCCTTAAATATCCTAGATCTCTTAATGCTTTTTGAAAAAATCTAGCATACAACAAATGCAATATCGCGTGCTCAATACCTCCAATATACTCATCTACATTCATCCAATAATCAACACTTTTTCTATCAATAGCCTGATTTTCCCATGTGCGATTATCACTTGCAAAACGTGCAAAATACCAAGAGCTTTCAAAAAAAGTATCTAAAGTATCAGTCTCTTTTTGAGCTAACTTACCGCATTTTGGACAAATACATTCTTTCCATTTTTCGTGTTTATCTAAAGGATTACCCTCGCCATTAATAATTACATCTTCTGGTAAATTTATAGGCAAATTCTCAATTTTTTGAGGCACTAAACCACAATTATGACATTTAATCATAGGTATAGGAGCACCCCAATACCTTTGCCTTGAAACGCCCCAATCTCGAATTTTAAAATTAGTTATTTTTTTACCAATACCTAATTCTTTAATTTTTAAACTAATTTTTTCTCGTGCCTCATCGCATTCTAAATTATTAAACTCATCACTATTTATTAATTTACCTTCCTTAGCAGAATAAAACTCTTGATATTTATTATCTTTTGCAATTACTTGTTTTACAGCAAGATTATATTTCTTTGCAAATTCATAATCTCTTTCATCATGAGCTGGAACGCCCATAATAGCTCCACTACCATAATTTCCCAATACAAAATTTGCAACCCACAATGGAATTTTTTCCTTATTTAAAGGATGTATAGCATAAAGATCTAAAAAATAGCCCTCTTTTTCAGACGCTTGCCTTTGACGCGGACTTTGATTTTGTATATTTTGAATTTTTTCCACTAGATCTTGCTTTAAAACCCCTTTAGAAATTAACTCATTTACAATTTGATGATCAGGAGCTAAAGCAATATAAGAAACTCCATATATCGTCTCTGCTCTTGTAGTAAAAACATTAACCTTTTCAACTTCTATTTTATTATTTTTATCTAAAATAAAATCAAAACCAAGCCCTACACTTTTTCCTATCCAATTTTCTTGCATTGTTAAAACTTGATTAGGCCATTTGCCCTCTAATCTTTTTAAATCTTGCAATAATTCTTCAGCATATTCAGTAATTTTAATATAATATCCAGGCATTTTTTTTCTAATAACATCATAACCACAACGCCAGCATTTACCATCTTCTACTTGTTCATTTGCCAAAACCGTTTTATCATTATCACACCAATTAACCTCAGCTTCTTTTGTATAAATAAGACCTCTTTCATACATTTTAATAAAAATTTCTTGTTCAAATTTTGTATATAAAGGATCTGAAGTTGCAAACATCTGTTTTTTTGAAAATGAAAAACCTAAAGAGAACAATTCATTTTTCATATAATCAATATTTTCATAAGTCCATTTTTTAGGATGAACACCATGTTTTATAGCAGCATTTTCAGCGGGCATACCAAAGCTATCAAAACCTATTGGATGTAAGACGTTAAAGCCCTTTTTTCTATAATATCTTGCAATCGCATCACCTATAGAATAATTTCTAACATGTCCCATATGAATTCTACCACTAGGATAAGGAAACATTGATAAAACATATTTTTTTGGTAAAGAATAATCATCTTTAGGCTCAAAATAATTATCCTTTTGCCATTTATCTTGCCACTTTTTTTCTATTTGCGATGCTTCATACGCCATTTGCTTACTCCTGATTATTAATTATCATCTTCTGTATTTTTTACCGAATCAACTATTACTAAAATCATTGAAAATACATTAGCTATCAATGCACCTATTGCTAAAGTATAAACCATCACATTGGCACTTGGATTAATCTGCATTAACGCAAATGCAGGTATTAAATGCAAATCTGCGACTAAAGAACTAGCGAACAATTCTGCTGCTAAAAAGTTTCTAACACCAATTTTTAATAATGTAGAAATTAAATTTACACAAGCTGCTACAAATAAAGCCACTTCATTTTGCTCGTATAAAAAACCTGCTATAGTGGTTAAGCTCATAAGAGCAAAAAAGATATATACAACTTTACCCCAATTCATTTTTTAAACTATTCCTTTTTCATACATAGATCTTATTTTATCTTTTTCTTGTCTTTTTTTAGCTTTTTCTAATTCTTTTTGGCGATACTGCATAACACTAAATTTAAACCATAATAATGCAGGGCTTGCTACAAAAATAGAACTTGCAGTTCCTGCTAAAATGCCTACTATCATAGTTAATGCAAAACCTTCTATCATTGAGCCACCAAAAAAATACAATACAACAACTGAAATCAAAGTCAATCCTGTAGTAAGTGTTGTTCTTGATAAAGTTGCAGAAACTGACTCATTTATAATAAGATCAAGTTGTGAATTTTTACTTGTTTTAATACCTTCTCTAATTCTATCAAAGATAATAATAGTATCATTTAAAGAATATCCAAGCACAGTTAAAATAGCCGCTAAAATATCTAAATTGACATCAATTTCAAATAAAGCAATAGCTCCTAATGTAATCACAATATCATGAATTTCACACACTATAGAAGCCATAGCAAAACGCCATTCAAATCTAATAGCAAGATAAATCAATATAGCAATTAAAGACATTCCAACTGCCATAAGACCTTTATTTCTTAATTCATCTCCCACTTTAGGACCCACCACATCTACACGACGCACCTCAAATTTACCAGTATTTTGCAACAAATTTGCAACGCCTATTCCAGGATCTGAGCCTAAACTATCACTACTCCCTGAAAAACGGATAATTACTTCATTTTCGCTACCAAATTCAGTTACACTTGCACCTTTTAAATCTTCATTATCAGACAATGCTTTTCGTATATCAACAAGTGGAGCTTTTTGTTCATATTGAAGTTGTATTAATGTCCCACCGGTAAAATCAATACCAAAATTTAAACCCTTAATAAAAAGAATAAAAAGCGAACCAAAAAATAAAACAAAAGATAAAGATATAGCTACAAATCTCATCTTCATAAAATTATAAATGTGTTTTTGACTAAAAAACTGCATTAAGGTCTCCTATATCCAAACCAAAGTCTAGTATTATTGCTTTTTTCTATACGATTTATAAACATCTCAAACATTCCGTGAGTCCCTACAATAGAGGTAACCATTGAAACTAAAATTCCTATACTCAAAGTTATAGCAAAACCTTTTACTGCACCTGTTCCATAAGCATAAAGAACTATAGAAGTAATAAGCGAAGTGATATTTGAATCTAAAATCGCACTCATAGCATGTTTATACCCACCTTCGATACTTTGTTTTATACTCATACCATCTCTTAATAATTCTCTAATTCTTTCATTTATAATAACATTAGAATCCACAGCCATACCAACTGTTAAAACCAAACCGGCCATACCAGGCAAAGTAAGTGTAGCTCCAAACATCGCCATAACAGCAATAATCATTAAAATATTTGCAATTAAAGCAATATTTGCAAAAATTCCAGCTATGCCATAATATACAATCATAAAAGCAACTACTAAAATAGAAGCTCCAGCTAAAGCAATCATACTCATTCTAATACTATCAGCTCCTAATGATGGCCCAACACTTCTTTTTTCTAGCATTTTAACAGGTGCTAAAAGCGCACCACTTCTTAAAGCAATAGCTACATCGTGAGCTTCTTCTACACTAAAACCTCCACTAATTTGACCGCTACCTCCACCAATTCTTTCATTGATTCTTGGTGCAGAATAAACTTTATTGTCTAAAACTATGGCTAAACGTTTTCCAATATTATTTCCAGTATAATCTCCAAATTTCTTCGCACCCTCTGAATTTAAAGTAAAATTTATAACAGGTAAATTATTTCCTTGTCCAAACCCAACCTTAGCATCAGTTAGCATTGCACCATCTAGTATTGGTATAGATTTTACAAGATATTTCATCTGTGAATTTTTAGCATCTTCAAAAATTACATCTCCATACTCTGCTGCCTCATTTTGCGTAAGATTATTAACTTGATCCATTCTTACATCATCTACTTCCATTAATTGCAAATGTGCTGCTTTAGCAATAAGCTCTCTAGCTCTTGTCTCATCTGCAGCAGTCTTAATACCTGGAAGTTCAACTAAAATTTTATCATTTCCTGATCGTGCCACATTTGGCTCTGCGAGTCCAAATTGATCCAAACGATTTCTTATAGTTTCTATTGCTTGCAATATAGCTTGCTCTTGTGTAAGCTTAATTTCCTCTTGAGTTAGAGAAATCGTATAATGAAGATTTTGACGTTCAATTAATAAACCTTTTATATCTTTTAACAATAAATCAATCTTAGCTACATCACTTTCATCTAAAAGAGTAAATTTTATATTATCATCACCAATTTTTATTTTATCAATAATAATATCCTCTTTATTGATGGAATAACTAAGTGATGAAGCAATAGATTTAATTTTGGATCTAATTGCCTCATCAACTTCAACTCCAAGCAACATATACAAACCACCCTGCAAGTCAAGTCCTAAATTAATCTTAGCACCACTTTTAGTTTGTAAAAACGAAGGTATGGAAAAAACTAAGCCTACGATAAAAACTATAAAAAAAATGATACTTCTATAAGTAATTTTTCCATTACGCATTAATTTTCTTTGCTATAAAATCTTTAGAAATTTTTATCATTACATTTTCATCATTAAGCTTAACTTTGATAAAATCATCTTCAGGTTTTACCACTTCACAAATTATTCCACCGCTAGTGATGATTTTATCACCTTTTTCTAAAGATGAAATCATTAATTTGTGGTCTTTTGCTTGTTTTTGTTGTGGTCTAATAACCAAAAAATAAAAAATTACAAAAAGCACAATGAGAGGCAATAATGAAGTCCAAATATTTCCGTTTTCTGCCATTTCTTCCCCTTTTTCTTAAATTCATAAATCCTAATTCTATCATCTTTAAAATAATAAAAGCCTTTTTTTCTGCACTTTTAATTTCAAATTTCATATATCTTTCTTTTTTTGAAAATTTATTTTTAGAACTGCTCAATCCCTTTTTAAGTATTTATGGTTTAGTTTTATTGTTGCGAAGTAAAAACAAAATGTCCTATTTTTTAACTGGTTTTTTTATAGGAATTTTATGGTTTTGGTGGGTAGGCTTATCATCAATTTATTTTAACTTATCATATTTAATTCCTATTGAAATACTTATCATTGGTATTATTTATGGTGTTTTATTTTTAATTTGTTATTTCTTATATTTTGATTTTTTACGCCTTTGTGGAATTTTTTTATTAAGTTTTGTGCATCCTTTTGGATTTGACTGGTTAAATTTTGGAATTTTAAGTGTATATGGAATTTTTGATGCGAGTTATAAAGGTGCAATTATTATTTTTTTAATAGCTTATTTTTATTATGAAAAATATATTTCAAGATATTATAAAATAAGTATTATTTTAATTTTAGCTTTAATAGGCATACAATATGAGCAAAAAAATCCCGAGAAATTAGAATTAGACTATAAACTAATTCAAACTCATATATCTCAAGATCAAAAATTTTTACAAGAAAATCTACAAACTCACTCAAATATGATTATAGAGCAAATAATACAGGCAATCAAAGAAAAAAAGGAACTTATAATTTTTCCAGAAACTACTTTTGCTTTTGCGTTAAATAAAAGTTCATATCATATACAACTTTTAAAAGAACTATCTCATCAAATCATTATCATTACCGGAGCTATAAGTTTAACTTCTAATGGTATTTATAATAGCACTTACATTTTTAACAAAGGAAAAGTAGAAATTTTTAACAAATATTATCTTGTTCCTTTTGGGGAAGAAATTCCCATTTTTAAAGATTTATTTAAAAAAGCTTTTTATGATTTAGATGAATTTTCAAAAGGAAAAATATTTAATCAATATACTTTAAATAATCAAAAAATTACTAATGCTATATGCTATGAAGCAACAAAAGAACAAATATATAAAAATTCTAAAATTATTATAGCTATTTCAAACAATGCGTGGTTTGATCATTCTATCCAATACAAATTACAAAATATTTTAATTCAATTTTATGCAAACAATTACAATGTAAGTGTATATCATACAACTAACGGAGAAGGTAATATGGTGATAAAACCAAAAGAAATTTTATTACAAAAAATAAAAAATACTCTCGAAAGTAAAATGAAGCTTTTTAAGGCTTCATTTTAGTGATTTAAATTCTTCTACAGCATCAAGTTTTTCCCAAGGATAATCTGCTTGACCAACTTGACCTCTTGCAGCAACATCAGCATATAAAAACGTTTCTTTACTAGGTTTATCAAGAGCAAATTTATTTTTAATCCAATTAGGGGTTAAAGGGAAAGTTTTCATTACAAAATCGCTTAAAATATTATCGTTTAATCTAGTATTTGTCCCCATACAATCAACACTTACAGAAGTAGGTTTTGCAACACCTATAGCATAGGATAATTGAACAATACATTTTTTTGCTAGTTGTGCAGCAACAATATTTTTTGCAAGCCATCTTGCAGCATACAAACCACTTCTATCTACTTTAGTATAATCTTTAGAAGATTGTGCTCCTCCGCCTATTGGAGCATAACCACCAAAACTATCTACTATTAATTTTCTTCCCGTTAATCCACTATCATGCAATGAGCTATGATTTACATACTTTCCTGTTGGATTAATTAAAATTCTTGTTTTTTCCATATGAAAAAGATCTTCTGGTAAATTTGTATCTAAGATTAATTTCATAATTAAAGATCTTAAATTTTCAATATCCATACTATCTACGCATGGTGCTGAAACCACTATAGTATGGATACTCTGTGGCTTACAATTTTCAAAATTTTCCTTAGTTCCATAATCAATTGTTACTTGAGTTTTTATATCTACTCCAAGCTTATCAGGATTTTCTTTTGCATAATTATACACCTTATCACAAAGCATTCTCGCATAAGAAATAGCCGCAGGCATATACTCTTTAGCTTCACTACTTGCAAAACCAAACATAATGCCTTGATCACCCGCTCCTATTTCTCCATCTTCTTGATCAACACCTTGATTAATATCAGGACTTTGTTCGTTTAAAAACACCATAACTTCTACATCATCAGGATGTAAGCATTGTTTTTTATTAAAATGGGGGTGGCCATCATAACCAATATCAGCTAATGCTTTTTTGACTATATTCTCATAATCTATTTTCTCTAATTTATGTTTTGATTTAATTTCGCCACCAATTACGACTTTATTGCCTGCTACAAATACCTCACTAGCAACACGTGAATCTTTATCGTGTGTTAAAAAAGTATCAACGATATTATCAGCTATTATATCTGCACATTTATCAGGATGTCCGGCACTAACAACTTCAGAAGTAAATAAATACATTTTTTTCCTTTGAAAAATTAAATTATATATCCGAGTTGATTGTAACAAAACTTTACTTAAAAATCAAAAACTTTAAGCTTTGCTTTGCTAAAATAAACCCACAAAGATCGACAATATATAAAAAGGTTATGTATGAATTTTATTTCTAGTGCAATTACATACTATAAGAATGGGAATTTAATACTGCAAATTTGCATTGGTATTATTTTAGGAGTGCTCATTGGATTAGTTTCTAAAGACCTAGCTGCCTTTGCAAATATATTTGGAAATTTATTTACAGGAGCATTAAAAGCAATAGCCCCTATTTTAGTTTTTATCTTAATCCTAACTACAATATGCACAAAAGAATTTACTTATGGAAATGCTAAAATAAAACATATTATTTTTTTATATATAACTGGCACTTTTTTAGCTTCACTTAGCGCTGTTAGTGTTAGTTTTATTTTTCCTGTTGAACTTACATTAACAAATGTCGAAAAAGCTTCAAATTTAAGCCCTACTCACATTAGTGAAGTTTTTAAGACCTTATTGCTTCAAATAGTGGATAATCCTATACACGCTCTTTCTTCTGGAAACTATTTGAGTATTTTAGTATGGGCAGTAGGAGGAGGTTTTGCTTTAAGACATTGTTCTAATGACGCAAAACAACTTTTTTCAGATATTAACGAAGGAGTGTTAAAAATCGTTAAATTTATAGTCAAACTTGCTCCTATTGGAATTTTTGGTCTTGTGGCAAATTCTGTAGCTCAAACTGGTGCTCAAGGTCTTTTAAGCTATGCAAAATTATTAGTAATTTTAGTTTTAACTATGTTCTTTGTAGCTTTTGTTATCAATGCTTTAATTGTTTTCATTTATACTAAAAAAAATCCATATCCATTGATTTTTATCTGCTTAAAGCATAGTGCTGTATTTGCATTTTTTACAAGAAGTTCTGCTGCAAACATACCTGTAAATATGGCATTATGTTCAAAACTTAATATCAATAATAATCTCTATAGCATTTCTATACCACTAGGTGCTACTATAAATATGGCTGGTGCTGCTGTAACTATAGCTATATTAAGCTTAGCTGCTGCCCATACGGTTGGAATTGAAATTAACTTTTTACAAGCTATGCTTCTAAGCATTTTAGCAACTTTTGCTGCCTGTGGAGCAAGTGGCGTAGCAGGTGGATCATTACTTTTAATACCACTTGCTTGCTCTTTGTTTAATATTGATTATGATATAGCAATGCAAGTTGTCGCCGTAGGATTTATAATAGGAGTGATTCAAGATAGTGTAGAAACTGCATTAAATAGCTCTACAGATGTTTTATTTAGTGCAATCTGCTCTGATAATGAACTTAATTTAAAATTTTAAAAAAGGTTTTTCATGAGGCACTTAATTACTACAAAAGATTTTAACAATGAAGAAATCTTAAAACTCTTTAAAGATGCTAAATCTTATTTAGATGAAAAGGAACGCAGTGATTTACAAGGAAAAAGTATTACAACAATTTTCTTTGAAAATTCAACAAGGACTCAATCAAGTTTTGAAAGTGCAGCAAGAAGATTAGGTGCAAGAATACTAAAACTTGATGTCTCAAGAAGTAGCTCAAGCAAGGGCGAAACACTTTTTGATACTGCTGCTAATTTAGACGCTATGGCACCAAGTGCCATTGTAATAAGGCATAAAAATTCAGGAATCCCATATACACTTGCTAATTACACTCATTGTCCTATTGTTAATGGTGGTGATGGAAAACACGCTCATCCAACACAAGCCTTTCTTGATCTTTTTACTATAATGGAACATTTTGATTATGATGTAGAAGGTAAAAAGATCGCCATAGTTGGAGATATAAAAAATTCTCGTGTTGCTGCTTCAAATTTAGAATTACTTCCTAGATTTGGTATCGATATTTCCTTAGTTGGTCCACCTCATTTTATGCCAACTTATCCAATAAAAAAATTCAATAAATTAGAAGATGTTATTGATAGTGTTGATATAATAATGAGTCTTAGAACACAAACTGAAAGACATAACATACCAACTTACGCATCATTAAAAGACTATGCAAATGATTTTTGTATTACTAAAAAACTTATAAAAGATAAAGATATCATTATCTTACATCCAGGCCCTGTGCATAGAAACATAGATATAAGTGATGAGATTATGGCAGATAAAAGATCAAAGGTCTTAATGCAGGTTAAAAATGGGGTTGCTATTAGAATGGCTGTATTAAAAAAATTAATTTTAGAAAGTTAAATATGAAAAATTGGGATTTAAGCGCGTTATTTAAAAACGAGGAAGAGTTAAATATATATATAGATAAAATTTGCAAAGAAGCAAAACAATTTAAACAAAATTACGAAAATAATTTAAGTAATTTAAGTAATGAATTTTTTTTACAGGCCTTAAAAGATTATGAAAATTTAATCTTAAAACTTTCTCATATTTTAACCTATGTGTATTTGGTATTTGCTCAAGATACAACCAAAGGTTCATTTTATGCAAAATATGAAAATTTAAGTAAAGAAATAGAAGAACATTTACTCTTTTTTGAACTTGAATTTTGTGAGTTAAGCGAAGAAAAAAATCAAAATTTTATAAATTATTGCAAAGATTATGCTTTTTATTTAAATAATCTTATTCAACACAAACAACATAATCTTTCACAAAAAGAAGAAAGAATAATTTTGCATTTATCAAATACTGGAGCTAATGCTTTTTCAAGATTATTTGATGAAACTTTTAGTGCATTAAGATTTAAATTTGATGGGAAAAAAATAAGCGAAGAAGAAATTCTAAGTAAGCTTTATGATCCTGATAGAAATGTTAGAAAAAAAGCATCAAAATGTTTTAGCAAAGGGTTAAAAAAACAAAATAAACTTTTAGTTTATATATTTAATATGATAAAAACTGAACTTTCTAATATATGCAAATTAAGAGCCTATGAAAGTCCTGAAACCTCACGACATATCAAAAATCAAATTTCTAAAAAAAGCGTAGATGCACTTATTAATTCAACTGAGAATTCATTTGACTTAGTTGCTAAATTTTACAATGCTAAAAAGAAAATACTTGGTTATAAAAGCCTTAAAGATTATGATAGATATGCACCAATTGGACAAGATATGCAAATAAATTTTGAAGATGCTAAAGAAATAGTTTTAAAAGCTTTTAGTAATTTTTCAATTGAATTTTACAATATAGCCAATGAAGCTTTCAATAATGGATGGATTGATGTTTATCCTAAAGATTTTAAACAAGGTGGTGCTTTTTCTCATTCTAGCACCCCGCTAACTCATCCTTATATCTTACTAAATTTTACCAATAAAAGACGTGATCTTTTTACATTAGCTCATGAACTTGGTCATACTATCCATCAAAAACTCTCATATAATGTTAGTTTTTTAAATCAAAATACACCATTAACCACAGCAGAAACTGCTTCAGTGTTTGCTGAAATGTTAATTTTTGATCATATAAAAGAAAAATTAAACAAAAATGAGCTTTTATCTTTATATGCTGCTAAGATTGAAGATATTTTTGCCACCTTATATAGACAAATTAATTTCACTACTTTTGAAAGAAGATTTCATACTAAAAATGAGGAATTAAACTCTAAAGAATTAAGTGAAATATGGCTAGAAGAATCTCAAAAAATGTTTAAAGATAGTGTTAAACTAAGTAAGGAATATGCTTTGTGGTATTCGTATATACCGCATTTTATCCATTCGCCATTTTATTGCTATGCTTATGCTTATGCACAACTTCTAGTACTTACCTTATATGGCTTATACAAAAGTGGCAAATGTAAAGATTTTGTGCAATTGTATATTAAATTTTTAAGCAGTGGAGGAAGCAAGAGCCCAAGCGAACTCGTGTCTATGTTTGGATTTAATATAGAAAGTGATGAATTTTGGAATATAGGTTTAGAGCAAGTAAAAAATATAGTAAATGAATTTTTAAGGCTTAGTGATGATTGATAAAATCTTAAATGATAAAGATTTCATAGATTTAATGCAAAATAGTATATATCAATGCTTACAAATTTTGATTAAAGAAGAAGTAGAATTTAATATTGTAGTAAATACAAAATTTGTAACCTTAACCCCCTCGCTTCCAAAGGAAATTGATATGATAAGCAATAATCCTTATTGTATTTTTGCACTTGGAGGATATACTTTTAAATCTATAGTTTTAAACAAAGAAAATATGGAATTTCACGCAGGTTTTGGGCCTGATGATTTTGCAACCTTTGTAAAAGTTGATTTAGGGGCAATCACCCAAATTCAAGTAATGGAGAATATAATTTTTGTAAATTTTTCTAATTATTTTAAAAAACATAATGAACAAAAGCATAAAGAAAAATCTATGAATGCTTTTTTAAACAATCCAAATAATAAAGACATATTAAAAAAATGAATTTATTACAGGATTTAAATTCTAGTCAAAAAGAAGCCGTTTTACATATAGATGGTGCGATGTTGATACTTGCTGGTGCAGGTAGCGGAAAAACAAAAACTATTACCACTAGACTTGCGTATTTGATTGATCAAGTAGGAATTCCAGCACACCATACATTAACTCTTACTTTTACAAATAAAGCTGCTAGTGTAATGAAAAGTAGAGCTTTAGCTCTGATTAAAAATGAAAATTTACTCAATCCTCTACTTTGCACATTTCATAAATTTGGCTTATTATTCCTAAGACTTCATAGCGAAAGAATCTCTCGAGCAAATAATTTTGTTATCATCGATACAGATGATAAAAAAAAGATTTTAAAAGATTTAGCTAGTGAAAATTTGAAAAATTCACTAGCCACCATAGGGGCTTATATTTCAAATTTTAAAAATCAAAGTAAAAATGCTCAAGAAATTCAAAAAGAATTAGGATTATTAGATGATGAAAAAAATAAAAACTATAAAGAAATTATTCATCTTTATGAGCAATATGAACATTTTTTAATTCAACATAATTTTATGGATTTTGATGATTTATTAATGCTTACAAATAAAATTTTAGAAGATGAAAATTTTGCAAAAGAACAAAGTAAAAAATATGCTTATATCACGGTTGATGAGTATCAAGACACAAATACTTTACAATATCAAATTTTAAAAAAATTATGCTCAACTCATGAAAATATTTGTGTAGTTGGTGATGATGATCAAAGTATTTATGGATGGCGTGGAGCTAAAATAGAAAATATTTTAAATTTTCAAAAACAATTTAGCAACGTCAAGCTTGTAAAATTAGAACAAAATTATCGATCTACTAGTGCTATCTTGCAAGCTGCCAATGAGCTTATAGAGCATAATAAAAAAAGACTAGGTAAGGTTTTAATTTGCACTAAAGACAAGGGCGAAGAAATTGAAATTTTACAAAACGATGATGAAAAAATAGAAAGTTTTAAAATAGCAAAAGAAGTAAAAAAACTTTTAAAATTGGGTATTGATCCTAGTGAAATTGCTATACTTTATAGAGTAAATGCACTTTCTAGAGCTTTAGAAGAAGCTTTTACCATAGAAAAAATTCCTTTTAAATTGCTAAGTGGAATGAGATTTTATGAGCGATCTGAAATTAAAGATATCATTTCTTATTTGAGATTGCTATCTAATTTAAATGATGATTATTCTTTTAAACGTATCATAAATAAACCTAAGAGAAATTTTGGTAATGTTGCATTAAACAAACTTCAAGATTATGCTAAAAAACATCATTTATCCTTATTTGAAGCACTTTGCACCACAATAGGTAATAAATTTTTTAGTAAAAAAACAGAAAAAGAAATAGAAAAATTTATACTCAATATATATAAACTTAAAGAAAAAGATAGCTTAATTGATATCATCACTTCTTTAGAAAGCGAATTTAAACTAAAAGAATTTTATAAAAATTCTCCAGAAGGTGAAGATAAAATTTTAAATATCGATGAACTTTATGCTAACTTAAAAGATAAAATTTCTCATGGAAATTATAAAAATTTAGATGATATTTTAAATGAAATTACACTTTTAAATGAACAAGATGGTTTAGAACAAGAAAGTATTTGCATTATGAGCATACATGCTAGCAAAGGTCTTGAATTTGATTATATTTTTCTTGTGGGTTTAGAAGAAGGTTTTTTTCCATTAACTAGCGAATCAAGCAATATAGAAGAAGAGCGAAGACTCGCTTATGTAGCTATTACAAGAACTAAAAAAAAGCTTTATTTAAGTTATGCTAACTCAAGATTTTATAAAGGAAGCAGAGCTAAATTAGCTAAAAGTAGATTTTTAAGTGAAAGCAATGTCATAAAAAAAGAATTAATCCTTGATGATGCTAAATCATACAAAAAAGGTGATTTAATCAAGCATAAAATTTTTGGTATAGGTAGAGTAATAAGTGTAAGCAAAATAAGAGTTGAAGAAAGATTAACCATTAATTTTGGTGGTATAGAAAGAATCATAATGTCAAATTTTGTGGAAAAAATTATATGAATAAACTCTTTGTAGCATATAAACCAAGTGGATTAAGCTCTAATGTTTTCTTAAATAAACTTAAAAAAAAATACAAAAATAAAAAAGCTGGCTTTTCAGGAACTCTTGATCCTTTTGCAAAGGGCGTTTTATTGATCGCTTTTGGACAATATACAAAATTATTTAGATTTTTTAAAAAAAGTCCTAAAATATATAAAGCCACACTTTGGCTTGGGGTAAAATCTAAAAGTATTGATAATCAAAATATAGAAAAAATAACCTCTTTGACGCCATTTAATCATTCAATTTTACAAAAAATACAAAAAGAACTTTTAGGGGTTATTTCTTATACTCCACCTGCTTATTGTGCTAAAAAAATTAATGGTGTGCGATCTTATGAGCTAGCAAAAAAAGGTATTCAAGCAAATTTAAAAACTTGCGAAATGGAAATTTTTTATTCTAAAATTTTACACTACAATCATCCATTTTTAACTATGGAAATTTCAGTGAGTGAAGGAGGTTATATTAGATCATATTGCGAATTATTTGCTAAAAAATTAGGAATTAATGCTACTTTAAGCTCCCTTGAAAGAATTTGCGAAGGTGATTTTTATTATGATAATGAGAAAGAACTTGACATATTAGATTATTTAAATCTTAAAAAAAATACGATAAAATGTCCCCAAAAATTATACAATGGACAAAGAATTTTCTTAGATGACTTAGAAATTCAAGAAGAAGGTTGCTATCTCCTAGAAACAGCTAATTTTTTTTCCATTATAAATATAAAAGATAGTCAGGTGCAATATTATTTAAATAAGGTTTTAAAATGTTAATTTTATCAAGAAAAGAAAATGAAAGCATACAAATAGGCGATGATATAGAAATAAAAATAGTTCAAACCGGCAAAGGATATGCAAAAATAGGCATTGAAGCTCCAAAAACTTTAATGATTTTAAGAAAAGAACTTATTGAACAAGTAAAAAGTGAAAATTTACATTCAATTAGCGATGAAACCATTAAGCTTGATGATTTGAGTAAAAAGCTTAAAAAATGAAAGCTTACGCCAAAGCTAATATTTTTTTAAAAATCGTAGGATTTGATACAAGGTCTTATCATTTAATATCATCACGTTTTATCTTGTTAAAACACTTATATGATGAGCTAGATTTTAGTAGTGAAAAAAATAAAGAAGGTTTTGAAATTACCGGTAATTTTAAAGAAGATACTATTATCCATAAAGCATATAATGAACTTAAAAATTTAGGGTATGAAGAAGAATTGAAAGATTTTTTTAAAAATAAGAGTTTAAAATTAACTAAAAATATACCTATAGGTGGAGGGCTTGGTGGAAGTAGCACTGATGCTGTTTCTTTTTTACTTATGATCAATGAAGAGTTAAATTTAAAATTATCTTGGCAAATTTTAAAACAAATTTGCCAAAAACTTGGTTCTGATTTACTCTTTTTTTTAAGTGGATATGAAAGTGCAAATGTTAGTGGTTGTGGAGAAATTGTGGAGTATTTTGATGATGATTTTGTCTGTTTAGATTTTACTTTCTTGCCTTTTGTATGCTCAAGCGCTAAAGTTTATGAAGCATTTGACAAAACGCACTACAACTTAAAAGAAAATTTACAACTAGCCAAACAATTTAACCAACTTAAAACAAATCAATTGCTAGAATTTAAAAATACTCAATTAAATGATTTATTTGCCCCTTGTGTAAAAATTTATCCTAAAATGCAGGAATTTCTTTCTCAAGGATATTTCTTAAGTGGAAGTGGAAGTAGTGTTTTTAAGGTTTAATAAATGAAAAAAACTATTGTAAAAAACAAAAAAGCTTTTTTTGATTACGAAATTTTAGAAAAATTTGAAGCAGGAATTGTTTTGAAAGGTTCTGAAGTAGTAGCATTAAGAGCTTTTAGGGCAAATTTAAAAGACTCTTTTATCCGCATTATTAAAGGAGAAATCTTTTTACTTAATGCTCATATTTCTCATTTAAGCACCACACACACTTTTTATAGGCATAATGAAAAAGATGCTAGGAAACTTTTAATGCATAAAAAGCAAATTGATAAACTATTTGGAAAAATAAGTATTCAAGGATTTACCATAGTTCCTTTAGAATTTTATTTTAATGAAAAAAATAAAGTCAAAGTCTTAATAGCATTAGCAAAAGGAAAGAATTTACACGATAAAAGAGAAAGTCTTAAGAAAAAACAAGCAGATCTTGAAGCAAGAGCTGCTATAAAAAATCATTATTAACATAAAGGAATTTATATGAAAAAACTTGTGTATTTAATTTTAATAAATATCGGATTTTTTTTAAATGCTTGTTCTAATCAAGCTACTTTAGAAGATGACTTTTATTTCAAAGAATTTAAAACAGGAGAAGAAATAATCTTGCAAAATATCAATGGAGGTGAAAAAACTCTAGTAAGAGCTGAAAATGGATTTGTTATCAAAGGTGAAGAAGAAAAAATTTTAATGTTAGATTTTTTTGGAACCTTTTGCACTCCTTGCCAAGAAGAAGCACCTATTCTTACTAATTTATGGCAAAAAAACAACCCTAATCTTATCTTAATAGGATTAAGCCATTTTGAAAACGTAAGCGATCAAGCTATTAAAGATTTTGCTATCACATATGGGGCATATTATTTTTTGAGCAATTCTAAAGAAAATGACAGAATTATTGCACAAATTCTAAAAGATATAAACTACAAAAATATGGAACAACTTCCATTTAAAGTAATTTTAAAAGACAAAAAATATCAAGATTTAAGTAATTTTTGGAATACTACACAAAATTTTGTAAAGTATTATCTAGGAAGAATTCCAGAGCAAATTATGCAAAAAGATATCGACAGGATTTCTCATGAGTCTAAAAAATGAAACCTTAGAACAACAAAAATTAGCAGATCCTAAGATGTTTAAAGTATTGTTGCTAAATGATGATATTACAACAATGGAATTTGTTATAGATATTTTAATTAATATATTCCATCACAATTTTGAAAAAGCAAATGCTATTATGTTAGAAATTCATCATCAAGGCACCGGAGTATGTGGTATTTATACCCAAGAAATCGCTCTAAGTAAAAAACAACAAGTTGATATAGCAGCAAAAAATAATAATTTTCCATTACAAACAAGGATAGAAGAACAATGAAATATCAAGAACTAATAGATTCATTCATTCCTAATGCAAGACATTTAAGCTTTATCAATCATCACGAATTTATAACTTGCGAACATTTACTTTTTACCTTAGTAAAATTAAGCAATGATTTTAAAAAAATACTAGAAGAAATTGGAGATGGAGACTTATCAACCTTTGAAATAGAATTAAAAAATTATCTAGCAAAGAATAATGAAGTCTTAAAAAAAGACATAGAGCCTATATTTTCTATAGTATTAAATGATATCTTACAAAATTTAAATAAAAAAAAACAAACCGATGTATTGAATTTTTTAATTGCATTAATTCAGGAGGAAAAATCTTACTCTCATCAACTTTTAAAAAAACATCTAATCAACAAAGAAAAACTAGAAAAACTTCTACAAAGCACTGAATTTGAAAATGTAAAAATTCATACAATTGAACTTGTAGAACTTGCAAAATCTGGGAAAATAGACCCTGTTATCGGTAGAAAATTTGAACTTGAGAGGATAATGCAAATTTTAAGTAGATGTAAAAAAAATAATCCAATTTTAGTAGGAGAACCTGGAGTTGGAAAAACTGCTGTAGTAGAAGGTTTAGCCTTAGCTATTGCACAAAATAAAGTCCCAACACATCTGCAAAATTCAAAAATTTATAGTCTTGATATGGCTAGCTTATTATCAGGAACTAAATATAGAGGTGATTTTGAAAAAAGATTAAAAGATATTATTAAAGAATTAGAAAATATCCCTAATGCGATCTTATTTATAGATGAAATTCATACCATAGTTGGTGCGGGTGCTAGTAATGAAAGTCGTGCGGATATGTCAAATTTATTAAAACCTGCATTAAGCAATGGTTCTATTAAATGTATAGGTGCTACAACTTTTATAGAATACAAAAATACTTTTGATAAAAATAGAGCATTAGGTAGAAGATTTGCTAAAATCGATATAGACGAGCCAAGTGAAGAAGAATGTTTTTTGATTTTAAAAGGCTTAAAAAATAAATATGAAAATTTTCATAAAATCAAACTTAGCGATGAAATCTTACAAAATAGTATCAAGCTTGCTAAACAATTTTTACATGATAAATTTTTACCTGATAGTGCGGTAGATTTAATAGACGAATTGGGAGCTAATTTTGCATTAGAAAATAAAAAAACTAAAAAAATAATTAAAAATGAAGATTTAGAAAATACTTTAGCTAGAATGACTCATTCTCATAAAATTTATGAAAGTGATCAAGGAAAAATTTTAAAAAATTTAGAAAATAATCTAAAAAATAATATATTCGGGCAAAATGAAGCTATAAAAGCCTTATGTTCAATCTTAAAACAAAGTTATGCAGGTTTGAAAGCTAAAAATACCCCTAAAGGTGTATTTTTATTTACCGGAGCAAGTGGAGTTGGTAAAACAGAACTTGCAAAACAATTAGCACAAATTTTAAACTTAAATCTTGAAAGATTTGATATGAGTGAATATGCTCAAAAGCATGATATTAGTAAGCTTATAGGAACCTCAGCTGGCTATGTTGGATATGAAGATGGAGGGTTATTAAGCAATAGTATCAGAAAAAATCCTTTTAGCGTAGTGCTTTTTGATGAAATAGAAAAAGCTCATCCTGATCTTACTAATACTTTTTTGCAAATTTTTGATAATGCAAGTTTGACCGATAATAGCGGTCTTAAAGCTGATTTTAAAAATACCATCATTATTATGACTTCAAATTTAGGTCTTAAGGAAACAAATGAGTTGGGATTTTTAAGTAATAACAAAGAAAAAAATAATAAAGCCATCAAAGATTTTTTTACTCCTGAATTTATCAATCGTATCGATAAAATCATACATTTTAATGATTTAAATGATGAAATTTTAGAACAAATAGTTCAAAAAGAACTTGAAATTATGAGTTCAAATTTAAAAGATATTAGCATAGAAGCTGATAAAAAAGTAAAAGAATTTATTGCAAAAAAAGCTTCTTTTAAAGATTTTGGAGTGAGGTTGTTAAAACGTGTAATAGCAGATGAAATTGGTGAAAAATTAAGTGATGAAATTTTATTTGGCAAACTAAAAAATGGTGGAAAAGTAAAATTAAGACTTTCTAAAGATGAAACAATCAAATTTGTATTCTAAACTTCTAAAAAGTCCTGATAATGCTCCAGTTTTTATAAGTGAAAAACTAGAATTAAATTTTATACTTCAAGCATATAAATTAGGACTTTTTCCATGGACAAGCAATCCTGTTACTTGGTGGTGTCCTTCTCCTAGAATGGTTCTTTTTCCTGCAGATATTCACATACAAAAAAGTATTAAAAAATCTTTAAAAACTTATGATATTAAACTTGATAAAAACTTTAATTCACTCATTAATCTTTGTGCATCAAGAGAAAAAACGTGGATATCTCAAGAATTTATTGTAATTTATAATGAGCTTTTTAAGCAAAATATAGCTCATAGTGTCGAAGTGTATGAAAATAATAAACTTATTGGTGGCTTATATGGACTTATTATAGGTAAAATGTTTTTTGGCGAAAGTATGATTAGTCTTAAAAAAGATATCTCTAAGATTGCATTAATAAAACTTTGTGAAATTCTATCTCCTTTTGAATTTATTATTGATTGTCAAATTCCTAATAATCATTTAAAATTTATGGGTGCAAAAGAATTATCTAAAAAAGATTTTTTAGAAATTTTAGAAAAAAAAATTAATCTACAAAGTGGCTTTGAAAATTTTAGAAATTTACTCTAAAAGGATATAATCTCTCGCAAATAAGATGTTAGATTTTTGGAATATTTTTTGCTTTATATTGAGAAAAGTTTTATGAAAGGAAAAAGATGATAGACCCTTTTAAATCAAAAGAACTCGTTGTTAATGCACTAGCAGGAAGAAATTTAAGAAGTCAAATGATAAATTCTAATCTTGCAAATGTAGATACTCCTTTTTATAAAGCAAGAGATATAGAATTTGAAACTGCTTTAGTTAATAGAGCAAATGAAATTTTTAAAAGAAAAGATACTAAAGAACTTGAGCTTGCAAGCACTAATGCAAATCATCAAAAACCTTGGAAATTTCCTGATCCAAATAAATCTACAATTTATTTAAGAGACGGACATTTAGCAAGAAATGATGCTAATACGGTTGATTTAGACGTAGAGACTACAGAAATGAGTAAAAATGCTATGATGATTTCAGCTTTAGATGGTGTCTTAAAAAGACAAAGCAACCTCTTTTCAACTATCATTGAAACAAGTTCTAAATTAAGCTAGGAGATGAAAGATGGCTTACTTAAGTGATTTTGATATTAGTGGATATGGACTTAGCGCTCAACGTTTTAGAATGAACGTAATTAGCTCAAATATAGCTAATGCAAATACAACAAGAACAGCAGAAGGTGGTCCTTATAGAAGAAGGGAAGTTATTTTTAAAGCAACTGACTTTAGTGAAATTTTAAATAAGCAAATAGAAAAAAATAATAATTTTTTAGAATATGAAAATCCACTCAATGATCCAGCTTCGCAAAAAGATGCAAAACCTGCTATAATGAGTGTTGTAGTTGATAAGGTAGTTAGAGATGATAAAGATTTTAGAATGAAATTTGATCCATCTCATCCAGATGCAAACGAACAAGGTTATGTCGCATTTCCAAACATTAATCCTGTTATAGAAATGGCTAACTTAATAGAAGCAACCAGGGCTTATCAAGCTAATGTAAGTGCATTTACAAGCACTAAAACCATAGCACAAAGTGCCATAGATTTACTAAGAGGTTAAACGAATGAATATAAATAATATTAATCAACTCAATAATTTAAATAACAAAACTAATACAAATAATACAAACAATATTGGTAATGAATTTTCAAGTTTATTAAAAAATTCTATTAATGATCTTAATAAAAATCAAGAAAATGCCGAAGCTGCAATGACAGATATTGCTACAGGTGAAGTAAAAGATTTACATCAAGCAGCTATAGCTATTAGCAAAGCTGAAACAAGTATGAAATTTATGCTTGAAGTTAGAAATAAAGCTATAAACGCTTATAAAGAAATTTCAAGAACTCAAATATAATATATGCTCCAAAATACCACTCGAAATAGAGTTTCAAAGGTTGCTTTTGCTTTTTGTGTGGCTCTGTTTTTTATGGTATTGTTTTTATTATCTACATTTTTTCTTACCTCCAAAAGACATATCCCTAACACAGAAAAAGAGCAATATTTTTCTGCTTTAAGAGGTAATATTATCACTAATGATAATTTCATCATTACTTCTAGTAGGCAAATTTATAGAGCAGAGATAGATTTAAGGAGTTTAAATCCCAATAAAAAAGATCTTTTTTTAACACTTTTTCAAATTTATAGCGGTGCTAGCGATGAAGAAATGCAAGATATCAAAAAAAGAATGAATGCTAAAAAAAGAAGTTATAGTTTTATTTTATTACAAAATATCAATTCTAAAAATGCAAGCTATCTTAAAGAACTTGCAAAAAAACTTTATGCTCAAGGTTTTTTCAAAGCATTTACAAATAGTAATGGAAGAGTTGAAACAAGGGGTCTTAATATCATAGAGCATAAAGAAGATCGTGTATATATGCCAAAAGATTCTTTAACCCCTATTATAGGATATACTAGAGCTTATATGGATGAGGAAAGTAATATTTTTAAAAATTCAGGTATTAAGGGTTTAGAAAAATACTATAACGAATGTTTAAATCCTCTTCAAAATGCAAAAATTCAAGGTTTAAAAGATATAGGCGGGAACATTATCTTAAATTTATATTCTTATGGACAACGCAAAATTAATGGTTGTAATTTATACTTAAATATATCACTAAAACTTCAAAAAAGTCTAGAAAAAGCTATAGATCAAAAAAATGAAGATCTTAAAGCCAATGAAATTATTGTCGCTGTAATGGAAAGTAAAAGTGGTAAAATTTTAGCACTGGCTAGCTCAAGAAGATATGATCCGCAAAATCGTGGAAAAGATTTATCGGTACTAAATGCGAGTGTTGTAGAATATGGATATGAAGCTGGTTCTGTTATCAAACCTTTTATTTTTACCACTGCTTTAATGCTTGATAAAATCAAAACAAATGAAATTATAGATACGAATAAAGGTCAATATAAACTTGGTCGTTTTACCATACGAGATGATCATATTAAAAACAAAATGACTATGGAAGAAGTTATTACTTATTCATCTAATGTCGGTATGATAAAAATTGCTCAAAGACTTAGTAACTTAGAGATTATATCAGGGCTTAGAATTTTTAGATTTGGTGAAAAAAGTGGTATAGACTTACCTTATGAACAAAAAGGAGAAATTCCTAATCCAAAAAGATTAAGAGATATAGAAAAGTCTGTTTTAAGTTATGGTTATGGACTCAAAACTACTTTTATACAACTTTTAGCTGCTTATAATGTTTTTAATAATGATGGAATTTATATCTCTCCACAAATTGCATACAAATTTTATCAAGATGGGCGTATGGTAATCTTAGATAAAGAAGTAAAAAAAGATAAGATTTTATCTAGTAAAGCAGCTCAACAAATGCAACAAATTTTAATCAATGTTATCGAACAAGGCACAGGAAAAAAAGCTTTTACTGAAGGTATTGTCATAGGAGGTAAAACTGGAACTGCACGTATAGCAGAAAGAAAAGGATATACTTCAAATCGCTACAATGCCTCTTTTTTCGGCTTTGCCAATGATACAAACCACGCTTATACTATAGGAGTTTTAGTAAGAAATCCAACTAAAGCTTATAGTTATTATGCTGCGCAAAGTGCATTACCTATATTTAAAGATATAGTTCAGATTCTAATTAAAGAAAATTATTTAACTCCTATAAAAAATAAAACAAATTAAAAAGCCTTTATAATCAAAGTTCCTATTTTTAAAAAATATTTTAAGTAAAAATTTAAGAATTTAATTGATTTTATTAAAATATTTTTAAAGATTTAATTCATTATTTATCATTAAAAAGTTTAAAATTTATAAAATCTACAAATTCAGCAGTATCGTTAGGACAAGCAATTAAATCATACTCTTGACTTGCTAAATGTTTATATTCTATACCTAATTCAAAAATGGTTTCAGAACAATCTATACAAAAAGAAATAGGATAAATCAAAGCCTTGTGCTGAAGTTTAGATAAAATTTCACTAGTACTTGGACCTAACCATTTAATAGGACCTAACTTAGACTGATAAGAAAGTAAAATTTCATTAAAATATGGTCTTAAAATTTCTTTTAAAATATCTATATGTTCATTAATATGCTTTTCATACATATCGCCTTTTTTAATAATAGAAATAGGCAAAGAATGCGCAGAAAAAATTAAAATTTTATGCTCTGGTTTTTTTGCCTTTAAAATATGCTTAACAATCATTTCATTATAAATTTTATCCTTATAAAAAGGATCTATAATCTTAATGCTTGCCTTATTGTTTAGTTTTGCTAAAGCCCTTTGTGCTGATTTTACAGAACTTGTAATTGTTGTTTTGGAATGATGCGGATATAAAGGAAATAAAATAAGCTCATCTTCTTCTTTAAAGTCGTATTTGCTAAAAACATCATAGGCAAAAGGTGGCACATATAAACTAATAAAATCAAACTGATAATGTTTATTTTGAGATTTTAATTTATTGCATAAATTTTGTGTAATTTGTGTTAGAGGAGATTTACCTCCCATTTTTTCATAATTTTCTATCATAGCTTTGAGTCTTAGTTTTCTTATTATAAAGGCTACAAATTTTCTTAAAAAAGTATTTTTAATATCTAAAATATAAGGATCGTTAAACATATTTTTTAAAAAAAGCTCACATTCACTTAATTGATTTACTCCACCCATATTAAGAAAAAAAACATACCTCATCAACAAACTCTTTCTAAAATTTCTTGAACTTTCAAAGCATCTTCTATAGTAGCTAAATTTTGAGGTATAGTATTTTTCAAAAATTTAAAAAATGCTTCGTGCTCTCCTTGCAAAGGAGAATTAATATATAAATTTTCAATTTTTTTCTCATCTATAAAAAGTGTAAAATTTTTTAAATCTACTTCATAGGTATGTTTTTCACCTAAAATAACAATCTTTCGTATCGTTTTCTTTGCATTCCAACTATTATGAATACTTGCTAAAATATGATCTAATTCTAAATTCATCATCACTTCGTCTTCAAATTTTTCATTATGATGATAAGTTTTGTAAATATTTACTTTAGTAATTTCCTTTTGAGTTAAAAAACGCAACAAATCAAGATCATGCACACTAAGATCATTTAATACCCCAACATCAATAATTCTTTGAGGATATAAAGAAATTCTTTGGATATTAATGCTTATTATTTTATCTTGCAATAATTTTTCTTTTAAAGTCAATATAACGGGATTAAATCTTTCACAAAAACCTACCCCAACCTTTACTTGATGAATCTTTGCAGCACTTTCTATTTTTAAAATTTGCTCCAAATTTAAAGCTAGTGGTTTTTCTATCAAAACATTTTTAACTTTAGCAAACACTTTTATTGCAATTTGCAAATGTGTATTAGTTGGAGTAGCTATAAAAACAGCATCTAAATTTTGTGCTAAAAATTCATCAAAATTATCATATAAGGAATATTGAAATTTTTCCTTGCAAAAAGGATCAAATAAACAAATTTTTCCTATATTTGAATTCTTTTTGAGTTCTTTTAAATGATTCTTTCCCATTTTGCCTAAACCCACTAAGCCTATATTCATCTTAATGCCTCTATCACTCTAGCTTGATGTTCTTCTTTTAAAAAGGCACTCATAGGTAAAGATAAAATCTCATCACTTAAAAGCTCCGTATTTGGCAAACTTCCTTTTTGATAATTAAGATACTTAAATGCTTCTTGCAAATGCAGTCCTAAAGGATAATGCACTGCTGTTGGTATGCCTTGATCTTGCAAATTTTGCATAAGTTTTTCTCTATTTTTAACACGAATACTATATTGAGCCCAAACACTAGAAAAACCTAATTTTTTTGGTGGAATGATACAATTTTTTAAATTTTCATCATAAATTTGTGCAATTTTTTCTCTTTTTAATATTTCATCATCTAAATATTTTAATTTTACATTCAAAATAGCAGCTTGAATTGTATCAAGTCTTGCATTTATACCTATATATTTGTGTTTATATCTTTGAGTCTGTCCATGATTTAAATAAATTCTAATTTTTTGAGCTAATTCATCATCGTTAGTAAAAATAGCACCTCCATCACCATAAGCTCCTAAAGGCTTAGAAGGAAAAAAGCTTGTGCAAGAAATATCAGCTATAGAGCATGATTTTCTTTGTTTTTCTTTTGCACCAAAACTTTGCGCTCCATCTTCAATTAAAGCAATATGATGATCTTTACAAATTTCTTTTAAAGCCAACATATCAGGCATAAGTCCAAAAATACTCACTGCAATAACTGCTTTAGTTTTTCTAGTAATAGCTTTTTTTACTTGCTCTAAACAAAGATTATAATCTTTAAAATCAATATCTACAAAAATAGGCTTAGCTCCCATTAAAGCTACCATTTCAGCAGTTGCTATGAAAGTAAAAGATGGCAAAATTACCTCATCATTTTCTTTAATATCTAAAGTCTTTAATGCAAGATAAAGCGCACTAGTTCCGCTAGAACATCCAATAGCATACTTAATCCCCACATACTTGGCTAAATTTGTTTCAAAATTTTCAAGTTTCTTTCCACCTATAAAAGTAGCATCTTGTAACACTTCGCTAATAGCCAAATCAATTTCATTTTTATAAGTATTATACTGAGTTGTTAAATCTATAAAAGGAATTTGCATATTAAACCTTAATTAAAAGTAAAATTTGATTATAAGATAGTTTTACTTAATTTAAAGTATTTTTGGTATCATTTTGAGCAAAAAATTGATGGGAATTCACTATGGATATAAGAGAAGAATATTTAAAATTTTTCAAGTCAAAAGGACACGAAATAACCCCTAGTGCGCCACTAGTGCCTGATGATGCGAGTTTGCTTTTTACAAATGCTGGAATGGTGCCTTTTAAAAATATATTTACAGGAGAAATCCCTCGTCCAACTCCTCCACGTAAAACAAGTTGTCAAACTTGCATTAGAGCAGGAGGTAAGCATAATGATTTAGATAATGTTGGCTATACAGCACGACATCATACTTTTTTTGAAATGCTTGGAAATTTTAGTTTTGGAGATTATTTCAAAGAACAAGCTATAGCTTATGCTTGGGAATTTATAACTGAAATTTTAAAACTTCCTAAAGATAAGCTTTATATAACCGTGCATGAAAACGATGATGAGGCCTTTAATTTGTGGTTAAAACACGTAGAAAAAGAAAGAATTTATAAATTTGGCGACAAAGATAATTTCTGGCAAATGGGCGATACTGGTCCTTGTGGTCCTTGTAGTGAAATTTTTTACGATCAAGGTAAAAAATATTTTAATTCAAATGAAGACTATATGGGCGGAGATGGAGATAGATTCTTAGAAATTTGGAACTTAGTATTTATGCAATATGAAAGAAACATAGATGGTACTCTTACGCCCTTACCTAGTCCAAGTATTGATACAGGTATGGGACTTGAAAGAGTTGTCGCTATCAAAGAGGGAAAATTTAGCAATTTTGACAGCTCATTATTTATGCCTATTATAGAAGCTATAGCAAAACTTTGTGGTAAAACTTATATTTATGAAAATGGAGCAAGCTACAGAGTAATAGCTGATCATATAAGATCAAGCGTATTCTTGCTAGCTCAAGGCACAAGCTTTGACAAAGAAGGAAGAGGCTATGTTTTAAGAAGAATTTTAAGAAGGGCTTCAAGGCATGGTTATTTACTAGGACTTAAAAAGCCTTTTATGTATGAGTTAGTCGATATTGTATGTAATTTAATGGGCAAACATTACACTTACTTAAATGAGAAAAAAGATTTCATTAAAGAACAGCTTTACCTTGAAGAAGAAAGATTTTTAAGCACCATTGAAAATGGTATTCATATTTTTAATGAAGAATTAAAAAATACTAAAGATGTTTTTAGTGGAGAAGTTGCATTTAAACTTTATGATACTTATGGTTTTCCACTTGACTTAACTGCTGATATGCTAAGAGAAAAAAATATTGCAATTGATGAAGTTAAATTTGAAATATTAATGCAAGAACAAAAAAATAGAGCAAAAGCTTCTTGGAAAGGAAGTGGAGATAAGGTTGTTAATGGGGATTTTAAGATTTTACTTGAAAAATTTGGCACTAATACCTTTAGCGGTTACAAAAATTATGAAGAAAAAACTAAAATTCTAGCTATTTTAGATGAAAATTTTAAAATTATTCCTAGTGCTAAAGCAAACGAAAATGTATGGGTAATGCTGGAAAAAACTCCATTTTATGCTACAGGTGGAGGACAAAATGGAGATAGTGGCTTAATTAACAATAATGAAGTTTTAAATACAGAAAAATTCTTTGATATTAATTTATCTTTAACTAAATTAACTCAAGATATAAAAGAAAATGATGAAGTTATTGCTTGTATAGATACCATTAAAAGAGAGCAAACTGCTAGACACCATAGTGCAACACATTTACTTCATTATGCTTTAAGAGTAATCTTAGGTTCTCATATTACTCAAGCTGGCTCTTTAGTAGAACACAACAAATTACGTTTTGATTTTACCCATACAAAAGCTTTGACTAAAGAAGAGCTAGCACAAATTCAAAATTTAGTTAATGACTATATTTCAAAAGCAATAGAAGCTAAAATTGAAATTTTAGATTTAGAAGAAGCTAAAAAAAGCGGTGCTATCGCTTTATTTAGTGAAAAATATGATGATAAAGTAAGAGTATTAACTCTTGGAAAAAGCAAAGAACTTTGCGGTGGAACACATGTTAAA
Source organism: Campylobacter sp. (assembly GCF_020024835.1). Classification (GTDB taxonomy): domain Bacteria; phylum Campylobacterota; class Campylobacteria; order Campylobacterales; family Campylobacteraceae; genus Campylobacter_D. The sequence goes on from NZ_JAHHTD010000002.1 coordinate 62,648, forward strand.
AATAGTGCAGAAATTGGAAGTTTTTACATTGTAAAAGAAAGTGGGGTAAGCTCTGGAGTAAGGAGGATAGAAGCTGTCGTAAGTAAAGCAGCTAATTTATATGCTAGCACTATTTTTGAAGAATTAAATCATCTAAAAGAAATACTTAAAACTAATGATATTTTAAGCACATTTTATAAATTAAAAAATGAAAATCAATCTTTAAAAAATGAAATAAGAAATTCAACCAAACTGGATTTAAAATATGAAATGATTAATGATATTGCAATAAGCATTATGCAAGTTCAAAATGCTGATTTGAAAGCTTTAGTTGATAATTTTAAAAATAAATTTGATAAAAGTGTTGTTTTACTTTTACAAGAAAAAGAGGGCAAGATACTCATCGTAGCAGGTTCTAAAAATACGCCTGTTAAAGCTGGTATTTTAGTAAAAGAAATCGCTACTATTTTAGGTGGCAATGGAGGCGGAAAAGATGATTTTGCCACTGCTGGAGGTAAAGATACAAGCAAAATTGACCAAGCATTAAAAAGAGCTAAAATGATTATAAAAGAAAGTTTAAAATAATGCTCTATCTTGCATCAAGCTCAACTTCTAGAGCTAATTTGCTTAAAAAAGCAAACATTGATTTTGAACAAATATTTTTTGATTATGATGAAAATATCAAAAAAGATTCTCCTTATTTGTATGTCCAAAAAGTTGTATTAGAAAAACAAAAGCAATTTTTTATTAAAAATTCTAACTTTAAAAATATTTTATTTGCTGATAGCATTGTATGTATTGAAAATGAAATTTTAACTAAAGCAAAAAATGATGATGAAGCTTTTAAAATGCTAAATATGCAAAGTGGCAAAAAAATTAGTGTTCTTAGTGCTATGATATTAATATTAAAAGATAAAAAAATTATCAATCTTAGTAAAAGTGATATGGTATTAGATCATTTTGAAAAAAGTGATATGATAAATTATATCGACTCAAAACTTTACCAAAATAAAGCTGGTGCAGTAATGATTGAAGGTTTTCATAAAAAATACATTAAAAAAATTATAGGAAATCAAAGCACTATCTTGGGTTTAAATATTGAAATTTTGAAAGCATTCTACTATGAAAATAATTAAATTTTTTGCCTCTTTTTGCATTATTTGCATCTTAGGGATATTAATTTTTGCTACATATTTGTTTTCAGATTCTAAATTAAACCAATACACATTTAAAGATTATAAACCATCACTTACTACTCAAATTTTTGATAAAAATGGTAAATTATTGGCCAATATCTTTGATGAACATCGCTTTTATGCTCCTTATGAAGAACTCCCGCCAAGATTAATAGAAGCTTTAATAGCTATAGAAGATACGAGTTTTTTTGAACATAATGGAGTAAATATAGATGCTATCATAAGAGCTGCTATTAAGGTTATTGGAAGCGGTGGCAAAACTATGGAAGGAGCTTCAACTCTAACTCAACAATTTATAAAAAATACAGAGCTAAGCTCAGAAAGAACACTTAGTAGAAAATTAAAAGAAGCGATACTAGCATACAAGATAGAACATACTTTAAGTAAAGAGCAAATATTAGAAAGATATTTAAATTTTATTTTTCTAGGGCATGGATATTATGGAGTTAAAACTGCTGCCTTAGGATATTTTAGGAAAAATTTAGATGAACTTAGCTTAAAAGAAATAGCTATTTTAGTTGGAATGCCAAAAGCACCAAGCACTTATGATCCTACTAAACACTTAGACTTATCTTTAGCTAGAGCCAATAGCGTAATACAAAGAATGTATAATCTTGGATGGATTTCTAATGAAGAATATATCAACGCATTAAATGAAATTCCAAAAGTTTATGATGATACCTTAACACAAAATGTCGCACCTTATGTAACTCAAGAAGTATTAAAACAATTAAGTGGCATAAAAGATCTAAAAAGTGGAGGTTATAAAATAGAATTATCCATAGATCTTGATGTTCAAAATTTAGCAAAAGAGTCTTTGAAATTTGGCTATGATGAAATAGTAAAACGTGATAAAGACGCGAATTTAAGCACATTAAATGGTGCTATGATAGTTGCAAATCATCAAACTGGTGATATTTTAGCTTTAGTTGGAGGAGTTAATTATGCAAAAAGTAATTTTAATCGTGCCACGCAAAGTTTAAGACAACCTGGAAGCTCTTTTAAGCCATTTTTATATCAAATAGCCATTGATTTAGGATATTCTCCTATGAGTAAAGTTGCAGATATTTCAAGAATTTTTGAAAGTAGCAATAAGGACGAAAAAGAATGGAAGCCTAAAAATTATGGTGGCAATTTTCAAGGTTTAATCACTTTAAAAGACGCATTAACAGGTTCAAGAAATCTTGCTACTATTAATCTTGCTCTATCTTTAGGACTTGATGTTATACACAATAAACTTAGCAATATGGGTTTTAAAAATATTCCTATTGACCTTTCTATAGTTTTAGGAAGTTTTGGAATCTCAATTTATGATTATGCTAAACTTTACACTATCTTTGGAAATTACGGCATACAAAAAGAGCTAATTTTAATCAAGAGAGTCTTAGATAAAAATGGTAAAGTTGTAGTGGAATTTAATTCTGGTGAAAAAAAAATAAGCACTCAAGCACAAGCTTTTTTGGTAAATGATATGATGCAAAATGTTGTCAATGAAGGAACAGGAAAAAATGCAAAAGTCAAAGATATAGAAATAGCTGGAAAAACAGGTACTTCAAATAAAAGCGTAGATGCTTGGTTTTGCGGCTTAACTCCTGAAATAGAAGCAATAATATGGTATGGAAATGATGATAATAAACCTATGAAGCAAACAGAAGGTGGTGCAAGAACTGCGGCTCCTGTTTTTAAAGATTTTTTAGTTAAATACTTAAAACTCTACCCTGATAGTGCTAAAAAATTTAAAATTCCAAATGGTGTTTATCAAGGTCTTTTTAGAAAAAATAAAGAATATTACACGCACACTTCACCTTTTCCTAAACAAAATTCCATTCTTATAGAAAATAATGAAATAATATTTTAAAATATTTTTTATAAACTAATAAAATTTCTCTTTTATTTTCCTTTATATGTTTTAATTTTACAAATCATATAAAGGAATACTATGAAAATTACTCCAGAAAATTTATACAATCAAAGGCGTCATTTTTTAAAACTTGGGATAGGCGCTTTAATAGGAACAAATTTAATGCAATCAAAATTAATGGCTTTGGATTTTATTCCTAGTGAGAATTTAGATAAATTGAAAATTAGCAATGAAAAAAATGTAACAAATTATGTGAATTTTTATGAATTCTCTACTAATAAAAAACAAGCAGTTGAATTAGCTAAAAATTTTAATACCAATAACTGGAAAATAGAAATAAGTGGAGAGGTGGAAAAACCTTTAATTTTTACTATGAAAGATTTGCTGTCTTTTCAATTAGAAGAAAGAATTTATAGATTTCGCTGTGTGGAAACTTGGTCTATGGTGGTTCCTTGGATTGGATTTGAATTAAGAACTTTAATAGAAAAATGCAAGATTACAAGTAATGCTAAATTTATAAAATTTACCACTCTTTTTGACAAAGATCAATTTGCTGATCAAGCATCTTTTTTTCCTACTCTTAAATATCCTTATGTGGAAGGTTTAAGATTAGATGAAGCTATGCATCCTTTAACTTTAATGGCCGTTGGAATGTATAAAAAACCTCTATCAGGGCAAAATGGAGCTCCAATTCGTTTAGTAATACCTTGGAAATATGGATTTAAAAGTATCAAATCTATAGTAAAAATAGAATTTACAAAAGAACAACCACAAACAACCTGGGAATTAGCAAATCCTAAAGAATATGGATTTTATGCCAATGTAAATCCTGATGTTTCTCATCCAAGATGGTCTCAAGCTAACGAACGTCCTTTGGGGGAATTTTTTACCCAACCAACGTTAATGTTTAACGGCTATGCTAAAGAAGTGGCTCATTTATATGAAAATATGGATTTAAAGGTTAATTTTTAATGAAAACAAAACATATCAACTTAAGTATTTTTATATTATTTTGTTTTAGTATTATTTTTAGCATATATCAACTCTTAGATGAATTTGACATAATAAAAGCGGTATATCTTTATAGTGGCTTATTTAGCTTAATATTTTTTACTTTAAGTTTATTTTTTTCTTTATATAAATTTAAAATCACCAAAGATTTGCCGAAATTTTTAGGATTTTATACATTTTTTTGGAGTTTAATTCATTTTCTAAATTATTTTATTTTCACAAAAAATTTCAATTTTTTTATGTTTTTAAAAGATACTTTTAGCAAAAGTGTAGAATTTAGCGGTTTTTTAGCTTTTTTAATGCTTATTTTAATGTTTCTTAGTTCTTTTAAATTATTTAAAAAATTAAATAAAATTAGAAAATTTGGATATATTTGCTTTATAATTGCTACTTGGCATTATTTTATATCTGCAAAAATTCCACAATGGCCTCATTTTTTATTTTTGATTATAGCTATTATTTTTTTATCAATAAAATTATATAAAATCTTTAAAACACTAAAAAATAATACTTTAAGCAATATTTCCCTTAAATAAAGTTTTACTTAAGGGAAAATATCTAGCTAAAAACATTTAAAAAGCAATTAACTCAAACGAAAGCTTTTTTAGACTTCAAACTTATGCTAGCTTAGCATACGCTTAATATGACACAATAAATCTAATATTTTAAATTCCTTAATCTCAAAGAATTTAAAACCACAGCTACCGAACTACAGCACATTGCTAAAGCCGCTAAATGAGGACTTAATTTAATAAAAGGAATAAACCCTGCAGCTATTGGAATACAAAGAATATTATAAATAAAAGCCCAAAATAAATTCAATTTAATAACACTTTTAGTTTTTCTAGAAAGTTTAAAACAATAATCAACTAGCATTAAATCATCTTTAATCAAAATGATATCACCGCTTTTTTTAGCTAAATTACTTGCCTTAGAAAAGCTAATACTAGCACTAGCTAAATTTAAAGCTGGTGCATCATTGATACCATCGCCCACAAAAAGCACTTTTTCTTGCTGTAATTTTTCTTTAATAAAATTAAATTTTTCTTTTGGCTTAAGATTTGCATAATATTCTTTAAGATTGAGCTCTTTAGCTATTTTAGATACACTTACTTCATTATCTCCGCTTAATATAATACTTTTTATATTTTTGTTTGCTAAATTATCAATCATCTGTTTTGCTTGAGGCTTTAACTCATTTGTAAAACAAACTCCACCTAAGCAAATTTTATTTTTTACAAAATAAAGTGTTGTTGGAGCTTGGTGTTTAAATTTTTCTAAAAATTCCTTGCTTTTACCGATATCAATATTTTTATGTTTAAAAAAAATCTCATTTGCTATAAGATATTCATCATTATTTTCTACATATGACAAACCATTTCCAATTAAAATATCCAATTTACCTGTTAAATTTGAATTTATATTTGAATATTTAGATATAGCTTTAGCTATAGGATGTGAGCTTAATTGTTCAATTTGAACTAATTTTTCAAAATCACTTGCTGACAAATTGTGTTGATATATACTTAATTCATCTTTAGTTAAGGTTCCTGTTTTATCAAAAATAGCTAATTTTATAGTAGATAAATTTTCTAAAATTGTAGGATTTTTAATCAAAATAGAATTTTTTGCTCCATTAAATAAAGCACTAACTATTGCTATAGGAGTTGCAAGACCTAAAGCACACGGGCAAGAAATCAAAAGTGTCGCACAAGTATGCAAAAAAGCTGAATTTAATCCTTGTGCAAAATACCAAAATATAAACACACATACAGCCAATAAAATAATAAAAGCCACAAAATATGCTGAAATTTTATTTGCTAAATTTGCTAGTGGAGTTTTTATATGACCGGCTTTAAAAACCAAATCTTTAATTTGTTCTAAAGAGCTTTCTATGGATTTTTTACTAGCTTTAATTTTTAAATTTCCATTAAGCAAAATACTTCCTGCTAAAATCTCATCACCTTCTTTTTTAAAAAGAGGTAAAAATTCTCCTGTTAAAAAACTTACATCTACTTCAGCTTCTCCATAAATTATCACTCCATCAACAACAACACTCTCACCTAATTTTACCATAATCACATCATCTTTTTTTACAAAAGAACTCAAAACCTCTTTAATACTACCATCATCTAAAATAATACGCGCATACTTTGCTTCCATATTTTTTAATTTATTTTGATATTCTAAAGAGCTAAATTTAGCATTATCTTCTAAGTATTTGCCTAAAAGTATAAAACTTATAATCATAGCACCGCTACTAAAGTATAAATAATCATCTTTATTAAAAATTTCCATATATACTAAAAAAGAATATACAAAAGATACTAAAGCTCCAAGTGAAACCAAAGTATTCATATCTAAATTTTTATGCAATAATCCTTTAATTGCATAAGAAAAAAAATTTCTTCCACAATAAAAAATAGCTACAAAAGATAAACTTAATTGTATAAAACTTGAAAAAGCACCTTTAATAAACATTTCAAAATACATTATAATAGCACTCAAAATTACACTCAAAAAAAGAGTATTTCTAAGTTTTTTTAATTGTAAAATTTTATAAAGTTGTAAATTTTCTTCATCTTCTAAAATTTCAAAACCTAAAGCTTTGATTTTTGCCTTAATTTTATCTTTAAGATTTTCATTAGCTACTAAAAAAACACCACTTGAATTTAAATAAGAAACACTAACATTTTCAACTCCATCAATCTTAGAACAAACTTTTTCTATGGCATTGGAGCAATTAACGCAAGTCATATTTGCTATTTTAAATTTTAACTCAATCATCTTCTAAAATTTCAAAACCTAAATTTTTTAATTGATTTTTAAAATTTTGAATTTGATCAACTTGTAAATTTATATCAATTGTTTTATTTTTAATATCAATTTGCATAAAACCAAAATCATCTTCTAAAGAAGCTTTGATCAAATTTGCACAACTTTGACAATTAATATTTTTCGTTTTTATTTGCATATTTTTCCTTTTTAAGAATTCAAAAGTATCACGGCTATTAGCACCACAACTATGCCCGCTAAGCCTATCTTATTTAATTTTTCTTTATAAAAAATCCATCCACCAAGACACGTTCCTATAATACCAACAGCACCCCAAGTCGAATAAGCAATACTCAAAGGCACATAATTTAAACTAAAAGATAAAATAAAAAAAGCTAAAATAGCACAAATAATAGCACCAAAACCCCATTTTTTGTATCTAAAACTCTCAGATTTTTTAAGCAATAAATTAGCAACTATATCGAGCAAAGCAGATGCAATAATCATCAATAAATATACTTTCACTCTTCTTTTACCTCGCCCATATTAATCATTATAATGCCAATTACAGATAAAACAATCCCTAAAATTTGAAATTTTGTTAAACTCTCTTTAAACAATAAAAAAGAAACTAAAAGGATAAACACTATTCCTAAAAGTTCCCATACAGCATATGCAATACCAATTTGAATTTTTTTAATTGCAAGTCCCATAAAATAATATGAAAAAGCTATAAAAAGACTCATAAAAAAATAACCAAAAATTACATTGTCTATTTTTAAAAAACTAGTGCCAATAACCTCAAAAACAATAGCGCAAATCAAAAAAAACCATGCAATTATTACTTCTTTTTTTGCACTCATTTGTCTCCTTAATCTTGATATTGGTATTTGAGAGTATAAATTTAATATTTGTTTATTTTATCTTACAATTCTTTAAAATCAAATTTAGACTTATTAGTTTATACTTTTGCATTTAAATTATTTAAGAAAGAGAGATTTTATGGGAAGAGCATTTGAATATCGCAGAGCCTCTAAGGAAGCAAGATGGGATAAAATGAGCAAACTTTTTCCAAAACTTGCTAAAGCTATACAAGTAGCAGCTAAAGAAGGTGGAATTGATCCTGATATGAATCCTAAGCTACGTAGTGCCATAGCTACTGCAAAAGCTAATAATATGCCAAAGGATAATATTGACGCAGCTATTAAAAGAGCTAGTGGTAAAGATGGTGCAGATATTAAAAATATACATTATGAAGGAAAAGCAGCACATGGAGCTTTGATTATAGTTGAATGTATGAGTGATAATCCCACTAGAACTATAGCAAATGTCAAAGCGATTTTTAGCAAAAATGGTGGAGAAATTTTACAAAATGGATCTTTAAATTTTATGTTTTCTTATAAAGCTGTGTTTCATTTAGAAAATTTTAATGGAGATTTAGAAGAACTTGAGCTTGAACTTATTGATTTTGGACTTGAACGATTAGAACAAAATGAAGAAGAATTATTAATTATTGGGGATTATACTGCCTTTGGAGAATTAAGTAACGCTATAGAAAAAAAAGGATTAACATTAAAAAAAGCAGGACTTGAATATCTTGCAAACAATCCAGTAAATTTTAGTGAAGAACAATTACTAGATATAGAAAAATTGCTTGATAAATTAGATGATGATGATGATGTTCAAGCAGTTTATACCAATATAGAATAAGGAAAAATATGCTAAAAAAAATTGATACTAAAAATGCTAAAAAATATAATTATGCTATCATCAATACCGATAAGGGGGATATGATTTTAAAATTGTTTCCAGATGAAGCACCACAAGCTGTTTGTAATTTTGCAAATTTAGCAAATGATGGATTTTATGATGATTTAATATTCCATCGTGTTATACCAAATTTTGTTATACAAGGTGGCTGCCCTCAAGGCACAGGAATTGGCGGACCAGGATATGAAATAGAATGCGAATGCGATAATCAAAAACATAAACATTTAAGAGGAAGTTTATCTATGGCTCACGCAGGAAGAGACACAGGAGGTTCTCAATTTTTCATCTGCCATAGCCCACAAACTCATCTTGATGGAGTTCATACCATCTTTGGACAAATTGATGAAAATGATGAAGAGAGTCTAAAAGTTCTAGATAATATTCAAGTCAATGATAAAATAAAAACTATTAAAATTTTAGAAAAAAAATAATTTTTCTAAAATTTTGCAACTTTATAGTATTTTAAAGGGGCAAGTATTATCTAGTTTTAGCTTTTATTGTCTTTTATGATAATTTTAATTAGTAAGTAAAAATTTAGCAACTAATATTAATTTTTTGCTAGATTTTACAAAATGAACTTAAAAACAATTAGTAAAATTGATACTTAAATTAAAATTATACTTTAAGGCAAATGAGAATAATTTGCTTATTTGTGTATTATAATTTTTATTTATCATAAAAATTATAAATGGAAAAACTACAATTCTCAACTTAATTTTATTTTGATACAATTACTAAAAAATAAAGTTAAAAAATGCATAAACCTGAAATTCAAGAATTAACAGACTTTTTGATCTCATATATCACCCTATTTTTAGGTGCTGGAACTTATACTGCAAGAGTTTCAAAATGTGTAAATAGAATAGCTGATGCTTATGGATATGAAATAAATATGAATTTTTTCTTTCATCATACAGCAATTAACATTTATGATCGAGAAAATAATTCCAATCAAAGAACTTTTATCATTCCCAATAAACACAAGCATATTAATTTTACACTTATTTTAGAATTGAGTGCATTAAGTTGGAAAATTTATGATAATAAACACAGCCTAGAGCAAGCTAAAAAATTATTCCATAAAATAACACAGACTAAAGAGAATTCTATATTTTTAAATATTTTTTTAGTTTCTAGTGCAAATTCTGCATTTTGTAAGCTTTTTGGTGGTGATATTTATGGATGTGGTTTTGTATTTATTGCTACTTTAACTGGATTAAGCCTACGATTTATTCTTACTAAGATTAAAATTGACTTAAGAATTCAATATATCATATGTTCTTTTATTTCATCTTTAATAGTATTTTTAGGAGTAGATTTAAATCTTATACAAGAATCAAATATAGCACTTGGATCTAGTATTTTATATCTCATACCGGGAGTTTATTTTATAAATTCTATAGTAGATATTTTAAAAAATCATATCTTAATGGGATTTAGTCGTATTATTAGTGTAGCAATATTAATTTGTTGTATAGCAACTGGAATTTATACAACTTTAAGTATTAATAATTTTGGAATTTTGCAATGATTGATTATTCATCTATATTTTGCGATATGCTTTTTGCAGCTATTACAGGATTTGGTTTTGCCTATGCTTGCAATCCTCCATTAAAAACACTTTTTTTATCTGCTTTATTAGCCGCTATTGCACATAGTTTGCGTTTTACTCTAATGAACTATTTTGGATTTGAAACTCTAGCTATATCAACATTTATTGCATCTTTTACCATAGGTTGCATTGGACTTTTTTTAGCTAAGATATTTAAAATCCCTGCAGAAATCATAGCTTTTCCAGCACTTATTCCTATGATACCTGGAATTTACGCATATAAAGCGATTTTACATCTTATATCTTTTATAAAAGCCGATAAAATAAGTCTAAAAACAGAATTTTTAATACAATTTTTTGATTACTTCTTTACTACTCTTTCTGTAACTCTAGCTCTAGCTACAGGAGTTAGTGTAACCTTGCTTTTATTTTTTGAACAAAGCTTTATGATGACAAGAAATATAAAAAATCATAATTAAATTAATTATGATTCATTTTATTTTTTGCTTCAATTCCCATCAGCATAAAAGCAGTTTTTATACTTAAAGCACATACTGCAAAAAGTTTCAACAATTCATCTTCATTTTTAGAACCAACTACTCTATTTTCATTATAAAATTTATGAAAAAGTGTCGCTAAATTTTTTAGATAATCTGGAATTTTTTGCAATGCTCTACTCTCAAATGCATCTTTTAAAATAGCTTTTAAATTTAGGCTTTCAAATAAAAGATTTACACCATCTTCATTTAATGTATCAAACTGAATATTTATAACATCTTCTAATGTTTTATTGGCCTTAGAAAAAACTTGATGAATTCTTGCGTGTGCATAATTTATATAAAATACAGGATTAGAGCTATCCTCTTTAGTAAAGTCATCTACATCAAATTCTAAATGTGTATCACACTTTTTACTAAGAAAAATATATCTAAGCACATCGCTACCAAGATCCTCTAAGACATCACTCATTAAAATAAAATTACCCGCCCTTTTACTCATTTTATAAGGCTTTCCATTTTTTAATAACGTAACCATTTGTGCTAAAATAATTTCTAAATTATTACTATCAAAATCTAAAAATTCCATAGCAGCTTTCATTCTAGCAATATAACCATGATGATCAGCACCCCAAATATTAATACACTTTGTATATGAGCGACTCATCTTATCTTTATGATAAACTATATCAGCAGCTAAATAAGTCCCCTTGCCATCATCTTTAACAATTACACGATCTTTCTCATCACCTTTAGCAGTAGATGCAAGCCAAATCTTGCCATCTTTTTCATAAATTCCATTGTGTTTTTTTAATTTTTCAAGAGTATCTTCTAAATCCTTATAATAGCTTGTTTCGCTTACATAAGTATCAATATAAATTTTTGCATCAGCTAAATTCTGTTTTATCAAATCAAGCATTTTATCTTTAGCCCATTGTGCAAGATCTAAAATATTCTCCTCAACAAAAAAATCAACATCAAATTTAGCAAATGCTTCATTTGCAAGATCTATAATATATTTACCTTTATAATACTCTTGAGGAAAAATTACTTTTTCATTTAGGTGATATTCTTTAATGGTAAGTAGGATTGATAATCCTAGAAGATAAATTTGATTTCCTGCATCATTTACATAATATTCAGTATCAAATCTATATCCTAAATGTCTTGCAACTCTTGCTAAAGTATCTCCAAAAATAGCACCCCTTGCATGCCCTATATGTAAAGGACCTGTAGGATTTGCACTGACATATTCAAGCAAAAAACTTTCCTCTTTTTTTTCATCTTTTGCAAAATCATTTGGATTTTTTAAAGCTTCATTTGCTAAAATATTTAAAAAATTCTTTGAAAGTTTAAAATTTACATAACCATTAACTGCTTCGACATTTTCAAAACAATCACACTCTTGAAGTTTTAAAGCTATATCTTTTGCAATTAATACTGGATTTTGTTTTAATTCTTTTGCTAAAGAAAATGCTAATGGCGTTGCAAAATGTGCTAAATTTTTATTTTTAGGATTTTCTAAAATAAAATCTACTCCTATTTTTTCTTTAATTATTTCATAAATTAAAGTTTTCAAATTTTGCCTTTTATATTTTTTTTATTTCTTCATTTTCTTTTGCAAGATTATCCTCTTTACTCATCTTTTCAACCTTTTGAGTATCATCTTGAACTATTTTTTTATCATCTTCTGTATTCATCTCATCTTTAAAAGTTTTTATACCTTTACCTAAGCCTTTTGCAAGTTCAGGTATTTTTTTAGCACCAAAAAGTAATACTACTATCAAAAGTATAATCAACCATTGAGTTCCACTTGGCATATGCATATTATTCTCCTTTAATCCATTGATTTACAATTTCTTTTAAATTATATTTTTTACTTTTCATTTTAGATACTTCAAATATAGCCTCTAATTGCTTATAACTTGTTTGAAGATCTTCATTAATTATCAAAAAATCATACTGATCTAAAAATTTCATTTCTTCACCAGCATTTTCTAATCTTTTACTGATTTCCTCCATTTTATCAGCACTTCGCTTAAGTAATCTTTTTTCAAGCTCTTTTTTATTTTTAGTTGTAATAAAAACTGAAGTAATCAATGAAGACATTTTTTCTTTTACTATGTAAAAACCTTGCACATCGATATCAAAAATAACACTCTTTCCTTTTTGCAAAGCTTCTTTTACAGGAATCAAAGAAGTGCCATAATAATTCTTATGCACCAAAGCCCATTCTAAAAAATCTCCATTTTCTATACCTTGTTTAAATTTATCCTCACTAATAAAAAAATAGTCAATACCATTTTTTTCATTTTCTCTTGGCACTCTTGTAGTACTTGATATAGAAAAATAAACATCGTCCTTTTCTTTAAGTAGTTTTTGTATTAAAGTGCTTTTTCCAGCTCCACTTGGTCCTGATATAACTAAAATTTGACCAATCAATGTTTGCTCTCATCAAAACTAATGTTTATATTTATATTCATATTCATACCTTTTAATGCTGCTTTTAAAGTATCATCTGTAATACTTGAGGTGATAGTTTGAGCTATACTCTTGCTTAACTCATTTACCATTTCTTCACTTTCTTCTTTAACTAAGGTTTTATTACAATTAGTATCATCTACTACACTAACAACATCATCATTTATCGACTCTTTATTGGAAATATTTTCACCAAGAGCCTCTTTAATATCTTCTTCATTTAAAGAAGAAAAATCATCATTCTCATTCATATTTTTATCCATATCGTTATTTTTTTCCATTATCTCATCATCAAACACATCAAGACCCTTATCTAGTTCATCAATAGCAGCAAGTTCTTCTTTAATTTTATCTTGAGTACTAATTTCGTCCTCTAAAATAAAATTATCATCTTTTGCTTCACTTTGCTGTGTAAAAATTTCTTCTACATGAGGTTGTTCATCATATGAATTTTCTAAATCTACATTAGTAGTATCGCCGATAAATTGAGCGTCATTTGGGATATCATCAAAGCTAAGTTCTTTTTCACTAGCTTCCTCTACAAAAATATCTTCAGTATTATTAATATTAAGTAAATCGGCTGAATTTTCCTCTGAATTTTCCTCTGAATTTTCCTCTGAATTTTCCTCTGAATTTTCCTCTGAATTTTCCTCTGAATTTTCCTCTGAATTTTCCTCTGAATTTTCCTCTGAATT
>NZ_JAHHTD010000020.1 GCF_020024835.1 Campylobacter sp.
GGTAAAAATAGGGATATTAGTGCTTTCAGATAGAGCTAGTAGTGGTGTTTATAAGGATAAATCAGGAGTTGAAATTGAAAAAATATTAAATGATTATATTCATAATGAAAAGAAATTTTATTATGAGTTGATTCCTGATGAATATCATTTGATTGTTGAAAAGTTAATATATTTAGTAGATGAAGTAAAATGCGATTTAGTTTTTACTACTGGTGGAACAGGTCCTGCATTACGAGATGTTACCCCAGAAGCAACTGAAGCAGTTTGTGATAAAATGCTTCCTGGTTTTGGTGAATTAATGAGATTAAAAAGTTTAGAATATGTTCCAACAGCGATACTTTCTAGGCAAAGTGCAGGAATTAGAAAAAAATCCTTAATTATTAATTTACCAGGAAATCCTAAAGCAATTAAAGAATGTATAGATCCTATCTTTCCTGCTATACCTTATTGTGTAGATTTAATAGGTGGAGCTTATATAGAAAATAATGAAGAAAAAATTTCAGTTTTTAGACCTAAAACCAAGTCTTAAGTTATAGTTTGATTTTAGTTTTATGATAAAAATACTATTTATGTATCAGATTCATAATGCTATATTTTAAATACAGCATTATGAATTTAAATTTATTTTTTATTTGCTTGCGCTTAGAGCTTTTGATATGATTGTATTTAGTGCTTCGTTGAAATTACTAGGATTATCAATGCCCATACCTTCACTCAACTTTGCCATATTTAAGAGTATATGAGCTACTTGAGTAGTTAGATTATCATTGTTTTTAAGAGCTATTAGTATTTCGTGATTTGGATTGATTTCTAATATAGGTTTTATTTGTTGTTCTTGCCCCATCTGCTTAAGAATTTGTTGCATAGCAAAATCAGGTTTATTTTGATCATATACAATACAACTTGGACTTTGAGATAGTCTTTGACTTAGCTTTACTTCTTCGATTTCATCTTTTAATACTTCTTTAATTTTGATGAGTAATGGAGCAAATTCAGCCTTTTGTTCTTCGCTCACTTCTTCATTTGCTAAATGATTAATAGCACTAAATTTTAATCCTTCAAATTCATTCATCATCGGCATTACTATGGTGTCAATTTCTTCATCTAATAATAAAACATTGATATTTTTTTGTTTATAGCTTTCTAAAAGAGGAGAATTTCTTAAAATTTTTTCATTCTTACCAGTTATGTAAAAAATTTCTTTTTGTCCTTCTGAAAGATTTTCTTTATACTCTTGTAGATCTATTAAGTCTTCTTTGTTTGAATTCTTAAAATATAAAAGTTTAGCGATTGCATCTTTATTTTCACCAAATCCATACAATCCTTCTTTTAAGACTTTCCCAAAATTTTCCCAAAATTTTAAGTAATTTTCTTTATCTTTTTCTTTAAATTTTTTAAGTTCAGCTAGAATTTTTTTAACACTTGCTTCTTGAACACTTTTTAAAATTTTATTTTCTTGTAAGATTTCACGACTTACATTTAATGGTAAATCTTCAACATCAATAATACCACGCACAAATCTTAAATAAGTTGGCAATAATTCTTTATCATCATCACTTATAAATACACGTTTTACATAAAGCTTTAAACCACTTTTATAATCTACTCTATATAAATCAAATGGAGCTTGCGAAGGGATAAAAAATAAAGAATTGTATTCTATAGAACCTTCTGCTTTAGTGTGAATATATAAAATAGGTTTATTGCTATCATGAAAATTTTGTTCATAAAATTTTTCATAATCATCTGCTTTTAAATTTGCTTTATTTTGTCTCCATAGGGCACTAGCAGTATTAATTTGAGTATTTCTTAATTCTTTTTTAGGTTCTTTTTCACCTTCTTCTAAAGGTAAAATTTCCTCTTTTTCCATAAAAATTGGAAATTGAATATGATTTGAATATTTTTCGATTATACTTTCTAAACGATAAGAATTTAAAAATTCTTCATCTTTTAAGTGTAAAATAATAGTAGTGCCTTGCTCTTTTTTATCTGACTCTTCGATTTCATATCCATTCGCATCAGAAGTCCAAAGATAAGCTTTATCATCTAATGCTTTTTTACTTAAAACTTCAATTTTATCAGCCACCATAAATGCTGAATAAAATCCAACGCCAAATTGACCTATTAATTGAGAATCTTTTTTTGCATCACCACTTAAATTTTCTAAAAAACTTTTTGTGCCACTTTTTGCAATAGTACCTAGATTGTTGATTAAATCTTCTTTATTCATACCAATGCCATTATCACTAATACTTAAAGTTTTTGCTTCTTGATTGAAATGAATTTGAATTTTAGGTTCAAATTTTAGCTTTTTATAAGTATCATCACTAACACTTAAATAACTTAATTTATCCAATGCATCACTTGCATTAGAAATGAGCTCTCTTAGAAAAATTTCTTTGTTTGAATACAAAGAATGAATCATTAATTGTAAAAGTTGATTAACTTCAGTTTGAAATTGCATTTTATATCCTTTATTTAAAAATTAAACATCCAAGCCATACTGCTAAAAGGCAAAGACTTAAATGAGAAATGAGATTTATAATGAGGTGAAAATAGTTTTCACTCTGTAAAAATAGCAAATTTTCATAAGAAAAAGCTGAAAAAGTTGTAAAAGCTCCTAAAAATCCTGTGCTTAAAAAACTTTTTAATAAGATATTTAATCCTTTTGAATTTATATATGAAAAAAGCATACCCATTAAAAAAGAGCCAATAATATTTACCATCAAAGTTCCATAGGCAAAATTGTGTGGAAGTAATTTATTAAATACGCTAGTTGTTAAAACTCTAGCTATAGCACCAAAAAAACCACCAAATCCCACTGCTAAAATAGTATATATCATATTTTTTTTCTTTGATCATCAAGTGTTTTTTGCATAATATTTCTCGCTTCTTCTAGCCAATTTTTTTTATTTGTATCAATTAAGTCTAAAAAAATAACCTTTAATTTTCCACTTTTAGCACAAAAAGTTTTTGTATCTAAAATTTTAGCAGAATCAACAATAACTACCGGCTGGACCTTTAAATTTAATTTATCACTTAGAACTTTTGCACCGATTTTAAATTTTAAAAGTTGCTGAGTATTTGATCTTGTTCCTTCTGGAAAAATTGCTAAAATTCTACCTTCATCTAATCTTTGTTTTGCTTCTTTTAAAAGCTTAATTAAGCCTTTAGGATTTCTATCTATACAAATAATCTTTGGTTTTTTTATAATAGTTTTAAAGATAGGAATTTCGCCAAGCTCTTTTTTTGCTATCCAAGAAATATTTTTAGAACTTAAATCTTCTAAAGCTATTATATCAAGCAAGCTTTGATGATTGATTAAAAGTAAGTTAGCTTGAGGATGAAGCGTGCCAATGGAGATTATTTTATAGTTAATAATATGTTTTTGTATTTTTGCCCAGTATTTTCTTAATTTCCATATTTTTTCTTGAGAACTAAATATTAGAAAAAAGATACATAAAATTATGATAGAAAGAATAAATTCTATCCAAAAAAATAAAGCTTTAATTCTTTGCCAAATCTTCATTTTTAACCCATCCTATTTTTCCATTGTTGAGTAAAATTTTTCTATAATGTTCTCTTTTATCAAGTACTTCAACTTCTTGAATTTGCTCTCCTGAATAAAAATATGTAGAATTTAGTGTTGGTAAAATTTGAATTTTACTTTGTGCTTTTAGAAAAGTTTTATATATGCTATGATGAGATAAAAAACTTGCTATTAGAGTTAAAATTGCCAATCCTAAGGCAATATAACTTTTTTTAAATATAAACCATATTGCAAAAATAAAACAAAAAGACCATAAAATAATTTGTTTATAAAAATTAAAATTATTAGTTTTAGGATTTAGATCGCTTTGGGTGCTTATACTATCTTCTTTAAGCTCTATTTTTAATGAAAATTCTTGTAATTCTTTTTTTGTTGTATTAAAATATGAAAAATCAAATTTAGATTTATTTTTATCTAATATAGCATAATAAAAAGCACTTTGTTTTGAAAAATTTCCTTTAATTGCTTCAACGCCTTGTTTTGAAATACTTTTTATTTCAAAACCTTCAAGGTTGGTATTTTCACCGATAAGTTCGATAAATAAGATCATAGTTTCATTATCAAAATTATTTGCTCTGACTTGCTTTACTTTTAAATTTGAAGCAACTATATGCGAATATTTATTTACTGGAGCTTCTATTTTTTCTAGATTGATAGGTTTTATAATCAAAGAAGAATTTTGTATGATTTTATCATTTCTACTAAGCCATATAATGATTTTATCCAAGGTTGCATTTAGACTTTTAGCTTGGAACCATAAAGTAGTGCTATATGAGTTAGCTTTTTGTTGCCAAATTGGATTAGGGTTGATCCAAAGCATATCATCACTTTTTTCAAAACTTATATTTAAATCAAAATTTAGATTAGTTGAAGTGATCACTTCTAAATCTATAGGAAAAATTTCATCTACATAAACCTTTTGTTGATATTCCTTAGCATTTAAAACTAATGAAGTTTGCGGTATATCTTCTTTGACAATTTTTGTTTCATAATCATATTCATCACTTGGTGTAATAGTATTATAAAGCTGTTTTGCTTGATCACTAAGTGAGTTAAAGTTTTTTTCTAAAGTATCATAATTATCAAACACACTATTTTCTTGTGCATAGCTACTAAGTGCTAAAAGTAAAATAAAGAAAAATCTTAAAGATTTTATCAATTTAAGAATCCTTGAAGCAATTTAAGTCCTATGTCAGAACCTAATATCTTATCACACATTCTTTCAGGGTGGGGCATAAGACCAAATACTTTTTTGTTTTCATCACAAATTCCAGCTATATCATTAAGTGATCCATTGGGATTATCGATATATCTTAGCAAAATTAAATTTTTATCTTCAAGTTTTTTTAAGCCATCAGAAGTATTAAAATAATTTCCCTCTCCGTGAGCTATAGGTAGTTCTATAACATCATTTTTTTTGAAATTTTTTAAGAAAGTATTGTCATTAGAAACTACTCGTAATTTTTGCATTTTAGAAATAAAATTTAAATTATTGTTATGTTTCATAGCGCCACTTAATAATCCTAATTCTAAAAGAATTTGAAATCCATTGCATATACCAAGCACATAAGCACCTTTTTTAATATGCTCTTGGAGCGTCTTCATAGCTGGTGCTAATTTAGCTATAGCTGCACATCTTAAATAATCTCCATATGAGAATCCACCTGGAATAACAATTAAATCCGCACTAAAATCTTGTCTTTCGTGCCAGATAATTTCAGCTTGAATTCCTAATTTCTCAAAAGCAAAGTGTGTATCAAACTCACAATTTGTTCCAGGAAAACGAATGATTGCTACTTTCATATAATTATCTCGTAATCTTCTATGATAGTATTAGCAAGTAAGTTTTTGCACATAATATCAGTTTGTTTTAAAACTTCATTTTTATTATCTTCGTTAATGTTAAAAGTAATTTGTTTTGAAGTTTTAACATCAGAGATATTGTCAAAATTTAAAGAATGCAAAGCTTTTTCTATAGCTTTACCTTGAGGGTCTAGTATGCCATTTTTTAAAGTAATATTTACAACAACTTTCATATTTTATCCTAGCTTAAAATTCTTTTTAGCACTTCTTCATAAGCCATTTTTACATTTCCAAGATCTTGTCTAAAACGATCTTTATCTAATTTTTCATTAGTATTGCTATCCCAAAATCTACAACTATCAGGGCTAATTTCATCAGCTAAAATTATATTTCCATCACGATCAATTCCAAATTCTATTTTAAAATCAATGAGTTTTAGATTCTTAGAAATGAAGAAATTAACTAAAATAGTATTAATTTGTCTTGCTATTTTTTTGATAAGTTCTAAATCTTTTTCATTTTTTACTAAATTTAAAATTAAACAATGCTCATCATTAATAATAGGATCTTCTAATTTATCATTTTTATAACAAAATTCTATCACTGAAAATGGTAAAATTGTTCCTTCTTTAATACCTAGTCTTTTTGTAAGCGATCCAGTTGCAACATTTCTTACGACAACTTCAATAGGAATAATTTGGCATTTTTTTACTACTTGTTCTTTTTCGCTAATAGTTTCAACTAAATGTGTTTTAATACCTTCTTTTTCTAAAATATGAAAGATTTCAGTACTAATTTTACAATTTAACGCACCTTTTCCCGCTTCACTACCTTTTTTTTCAGCATTAAAAGCAGTAAGGTCATCTTTAAATTCTGTGATGAGAAGATTGTCATCATCAGTATTAAACATTTTTTTACCTTTTCCTTCATAGAGAAGATTTAATTTTTGTATCATAACTTACTCTCCTTTTGTGATATTTAAAATTTTAATAGCATCTATTGCTGTTTTTAACTGAATATCGTTATTGATTTGTTCTTTATTGATGATATTTTTATCTTCTTTATTTTCTTTTTTATTTTCATCACTTATTTTATCAAGTTCGGCTTGTAAATGTTTTTTTAAATCAGCTTCTTTGATTTCAAAGCCATGATTTTCCTCTTTATTAACTTTCCCAGGAAAGACTTCTATATCAGGATTAACTCCAATTGCTTGAATAGTTCTACCACTTGGAAGATAATATTTTGCGATAGTAAGTCTAAGACCTTCTTTGCCTTTTTCGTCCATAGGTAAAATAAGTTGAACACTTCCTTTTCCAAAAGTTTTTTCACCAATTATAATAGCACGTTTAAAATCTTGTAATGCACCACTTACAATTTCGCTCGCACTTGCACTACCACCATTTACAAGCACTACTAAGGGTGCATCAGATATTTTTTTATTTGGAATAGCTTTAAAATCAATATTTTCATTTTCAACTTTTCCTTTTTGAGAAACAATTACACCTTTATCAACAAAAAGATTTACTAGTCCCACTGCTTGATTTAAAATTCCTCCAGGGTTTGTTCTAAGATCTAATATAATTCCTTTAATTTTAGGGTGTTTTTTTATAGCTTCGCTAACTTCACTGACAACATTTTTATCAAAATTAGTAACTCTAATATAGAGTAGATCTTCATTTTCTATAATTTTACTATAAACACTATCAACTTTTATAATATCTCTTTTAAGATTTACATCAAATGGTTTGCTTTCCCCTTTCCTATAAATGGTCAAAACAACTTTTGTTTTAGGTTCTCCTCGCATTTTTGAAACAGCTTCATTTAGTGTCATTCCTAATGTTGATTCATTATTAATTCTTAAGATAATATCATTTGTTTTTATACCTGCTTTATCAGCAGGGCTATTTTCAATTGGTGCTACAACACTAATTGCTCCATCTTTTTGAGTTATAGTAAAGCCCAATCCTCCAAATTCTCCATTTGTTTGTTCTTTTAATTCTTTATATTCTTTGTCATTTAAAAAAGATGAATGTGCATCTAGATTAGCTAATAATCCAGCAATTGATTTATCTACTAAATCTGTGTAGTTTATATCATCAACGTAGTATTGTTCTATGATAGACATAGTTCTTGTTAGCTTTGATAAAGCTTCAATTTTCTTTTCAGTTTCATTTTGCGGGGTATTTTTAGCTTGTAAATTTGTAAAAATAAACGAGGCAGTAAGCAAGCTACATAAACTTGCTGCAATGATAATATTTCTTTTCGTTTTCAAAGAAAGCTCCAAATTATAGATGTTTAAAATAAATGTATAATTTTAGTAATTTTTTCTTAAAATATTGTAAATACCTGCAATATTTATAGTCATTATAAAATAATATTAATCAAAGTAGCTAAATAAATTTGACAATAATAGACTAAAGTTATATAATGCAACTTACATTAAAGGGAGGATTTGATATGGCAAATATACAAGATTTTTTAACTGACGCTATGGTGCTAAATATCGAAAGTGCATTATCGTTGGCTATACATAGTAAAAATAGTGAGGTTAAGCCTTTGCATTTGCTATGGGCTTTAAATGTGGATAGTTCTAGTTTGTTAAATCAAGTGTTTAATAAATTAAATATTTCCAAGGAAGCTGTAGAATTAGAGATTAAGAGTAAAATTTCAAAATTACCAACTAGTTCAAATGTCAATAAAGACAATATTAAATTTTCTAATGAATTTATAAATTCGTTAGAAAAAGCTAAAGGTCTAGCTCTACAAAATGGTGATAGCTATCTTGCTGTTGATATATGGTTGGTTTCAGAAAGTAATTATGGTGATATTAAAGATGTATTGATTAAATTTGTAGATTTAAATGAATTTAGAAAAGAATTAGAATACATACGTGCTGGCAGTAAAATTGATAATAAAACAAGTGATGAGACGCTAGATTCTTTATCAAAATTTGGTATTGATTTGACACAAAAAGCAGCAAATGGAGAGCTTGATCCTGTGATAGGAAGAGAAGAAGAAATTCAGCGTTTGATGCAAATTTTGATTAGAAAGACAAAAAATAATCCTATTTTACTTGGTGAACCAGGTGTGGGAAAAACGGCTGTAGTCGAAGCTTTAGCACAAAGAATTGTTAAAAATGATGTTCCAACTACTTTGCAAAATAAGAAACTTGTAGCACTTGATATGAGTGCTTTAATAGCTGGAGCAAAATATAGAGGAGAATTTGAAGATAGATTAAAAGCTGTTGTAAAAGAAGTGATTAAACATAAGAATATAATTTTATTTATAGATGAAATTCATACTATAGTAGGAGCTGGTGCAAGTGAAGGTAGTATGGACGCAGCAAATATATTAAAACCAGCTTTAGCAAG
Organism: Campylobacter sp.; assembly: GCF_020024835.1. Taxonomy (GTDB): domain Bacteria; phylum Campylobacterota; class Campylobacteria; order Campylobacterales; family Campylobacteraceae; genus Campylobacter_D. The sequence goes on from NZ_JAHHTD010000020.1 coordinate 8,725, forward strand.
AGGAGAACTTCATACTATAGGAGCTACAACTTTAAAAGAATATAGAAAATATTTTGAAAAAGATGCTGCCTTGCAAAGGAGATTTCAACCAATACAAGTAAATGAACCTACTATAAATGAAGCTTTAGCTATGTTGCGAGGTGTAAAAGAAAAACTTGAAATTCATCACAATGTTACTATTAACGATAGCGCTTTAATAGCAGCTGTTAAATTGTCTAAGCGTTATATTGCTAATAGATTTTTGCCAGATAAGGCAATTGATTTAATAGATGAGGCAGCAGCTGAGCTTAAAATGCAAATAGAAAGTGAGCCTAATTCTTTAAGAAGAGTAAGAAAGGAGATAGAGAGTTTAGAAGTAGAAAATGAAGCTTTAAAAATGGAAAATAATGAAGCTAATTTCAAGAGACTAGATGAAATTAAAAAAGAATTATCAAATTTAAAAGAAGAACAAACTAAGCTTAATTTGCAATTTGAAAATGAAAAAAATGTATTTAATAAAATTAGTCAAAAGAAAAAAGAGATTGATGATTTAAAAAATGAAGCAATTTTTGCTAAAAATAAGGGTGATTTTCAAAAAGCAGCTGAAGTTGAATATGGAAAAATTCCAGAATGTTACAAAGAGGTGGTGGCTTTAGAAGATAAATGGAAACAAATGACTAAAGAAGGTGTTTTGTTAAAAAATCAAGTAGATGAGGATTTAGTAGCTGGAATTTTAAGCAAATGGACAGGCATTAGTGTGCAGAAAATGCTTACTTCTGAAAAGCAAAAATTCCTACATATACAAGATTATTTAAAAGAAAATGTTATAGGACAAGATGAGGCTTTAAATGCTTTAGCTAAGGCTATAAAACGCAATAAAGCAGGGCTTAATCAAGCAAATAAACCTATAGGAAGTTTTTTATTTTTAGGACCAACTGGTGTAGGTAAAACAGAAAGTGCTAAAGCATTAGCTAGATTTTTATTTGATGATGAAAAAGCTATGATACGTTTTGATATGAGTGAATTTATGGAAAAACATAGCGTATCAAGACTTTTGGGAGCTCCTCCAGGATATATCGGGCATGAAGAAGGTGGTGAATTAACAGAAGCTGTGCGTAGAAAGCCTTATAGTGTGATTTTATTTGACGAAGTGGAAAAAGCTCATAAAGACGTCTTTAATATACTTTTAGGGATTTTAGATGATGGAAGAGCTACTGATAGTAAAGGGGTTGTAGTAAATTTTACTAATACTATTATCATACTCACATCAAATATAGGTGCAGATTTGATTATCACTTTAAAAGGACAAGAAAGGGATAATGCGTTAAAAATTGCTTTAAAAGAATTTTTTAGACCTGAATTCTTAAATCGTTTAGATGATATTATTACTTTTAATCCATTGGGTATAAAAGAAGCTGAAACAATAGTAAAACTTTTATTTAAATCTTTACAAAAAAATCTTGAAAATAGAGGTATTAAGGCACATTTAAGTGCAGAAGCTGCCAAATTTATAGCTCAAATTGGATTTGATGCGGATTTTGGCGCTAGACCATTAAAACGTGCTTTGTATGATTTAGTTGAAGATAAATTAAGCGATATGATTTTAGCTGATGAGTTAAATGAAAATGATGAAATAACTATAGATGTAGATAATAGTAAGCTTAATATTGTAAAAAATAAGCAAGTATAATCTTGCTTATTTGTTGTATTTACAATATTTTATCAATGTTAAATCTTGTAAATTATAGGGTAATATTTATTAATATTTTAATATTTTTATAAATTCTTAAAATTTATTATCTTACAATCTATATAGATATTTTTTATTTTAAGGAAAACAAGTGAGTGATTTAGACATTTTTAATCGCCGTTTAGACGAGTTAGAAAAGTTTCCTCTCTTAAAAAATGGGATTTCCATATCTAAAGCTTTGGAGCAGTCTGGTTTTTCAAGAAGAGATTTTATGAAGTGGGCTAGTGCTATGACAGCCTTTTTAGCTTTGCCTGCTAGTTTTGTTCCTGTTGTCGCAAGAGCAGCAGAGTTAAGCGATAGACTTCCTGTGGTTTGGCTTCATATGGCAGAATGCACAGGGTGTTCTGAGAGTTTATTAAGAAGTGATGCGCCAAGTATTGATAGTTTAATTTTTGATCATATTTCTTTAGAATATCATGAAACTATTATGGGTGCTGCAGGTTGGCAAGCTGAACATAATCTTCAATCAGCTATGGAGAAATATAAGGGTAGATATATTTTGATGGTTGAGGGTGGAATTCCAACTGGAAATACAGAAAATTTTTTAACCATAGGACCACATGGTAAGACAGGTAAGCAAATTGCTTTAGAAGCCTGTAATAATGCTTTAGCTATTTTTGCTATAGGAACGTGTTCGTCTTTTGGTGGTGTTCAAGCAGCATATCCTAACCCTAGTAATGCAGTTAGTTTAAGTAAGGTTACAAAAAAAGCAGTAATTAATGTTCCTGGTTGCCCACCTAGTGAAAAAAATATAGTAGGTAATGTAATACACTACATATTATATCAAACATTACCTGCACTTGATGCGTATAATCGTCCAAAATGGGCTTATGGATTTAGAATTCACGATCTTTGCGAGAGAAGAGGGCATTTTGATGCAGGTGAATTTGTGCAGCAATTTGGTGATGAGGGTGCAAAAAAAGGATATTGTTTATACAAGGTTGGCTGTAAAGGACCATATACGTTTAATAATTGCTCAAGAGAGAGATTTAATCAGCATACTTCTTGGCCTGTGCAAGCAGGACACGGGTGTATAGGTTGTTCAGAGCCTGATTTTTGGGATAAAATGGGACCTTTTGAAGATGTTATGGCTGGAAGGTTATTTGATACAGTTTATGGTTTAGGAGCTGATAGTATTTCAGATAAAATTGGTATAGGAGTGTTGTGTGTAACTGGTGTTGCAGTTGCTGCTCATGCTGTTATTGCCTCATTGGAAAAAAATAAGGATTAAGAATGTCGAAAAAAATTATTATAGATCCACTTACTAGGATAGAAGGACATTTAAGAATTGAAGTGGTCGTAGATGAAAATAATGTCATTAAAGAGGCATATTCAGGTTCGACTTTATGGAGAGGTTTAGAGACAATTTTAAAAGGTAGAGACCCTAGAGATGCAGGTTTTTTAACTCAAAGAATTTGTGGAGTTTGCACATTTTCACATTATAGAGCAGGGATTATGGCTGTGGAAAATGCTTTAGGAATTACTCCTCCATTGAATGCAATATTAACTAGAAGTTTAATGAATGCAGCATTATATATGCACGATCATCCAGTGCATTTTTATCAATTGCATGGTTTAGATTTTGTTGATGTTGTAAGCGCTTTAAGTGCTGATGTAAAAAAAGCAAGCGATGAAGCCTTTAAATATACAGATGTCCCTTATGCTACTGGTGCAGATAAACTTTTAGAAGTGCAACAAAGAGTGAAAGCTTTTGTAGATAAGGGTAATCTTGGTCCATTTGCAAATGCTTATTATGGGCATCCGACTTATCGTTTTACTCCAGAGCAAAATTTGATCGCATTATCTCATTATTTAGAATGTTTGAGAATTCAAAGAGTTATTGCTCAAGCTATGGCTATATTTGGAGCTAAAAATCCTCATCCGCAAAGTTTAACCGTTGGTGGAGTAACTTGTGTTATGGATCTTTTAAATCCATCTAGAATGGCTGAATATATGATAAAATTCCAAGAAGCAGCTGATTTTATAAATCGTGCTTATTATCCAGATTTAATTATGGCTGCTAAAGTTTATTCTAAAGAAGCAAGTGTGTTAAATGATGTAGGTGTAAATAATTTTTATGCAGAAAAAGAATTTCAAATCTCTAAAAACGAGTGGTTATTTGAAGGTGGAATTATTAAAAATGGCAATTTAAATAAAGTTGAAGATATTGATGAAGAAAAAATTACCGAAGAAGCTACAAGATCTTGGTATGCTGATAATGAGCCACTTCATCCTTACGATGGTAAGACAAATCCAAATTATACAGGATTAATAGACGGAGAGAGCATTGATGATAAAGGAAATAATGTCCATAGCAAGGTATTTAATACAAAAGGTAAATATAGTTGGATTAAAGCTCCAAGATATGAAAATTTACCAATGCAAGTTGGTCCATTAGCTAATATTTTAGTTAATTATGCAAAGGGTAATAAAATAGTAGTAGAGGCAACTGATGCCTTTTTAAAAGTTACAGGCTTACCGCTTAGTGCATTAATGAGTACCTTGGGTAGGACTGGTGCAAGAGCTATTGAAGCAAAAATTATTGCTGATAATGGTTTAAGAGTTTTTAATTCTTTAGTTGAAAATTTAAAATCAGATGAAAGTACTTGCACTACTTATGTTATTGATAAAAATAAAGAGTATAAAGGTAGATTTATGGGCAGTGCTCCACGCGGTGCATTGAGTCATTGGTGTAGAATTAAAAATGGTGTTATTGAAAATTGGCAAGCTGTTGTTCCTTCTACTTGGAATGCAAGTCCTAAAGATGCTAATGGGATAGGTGGAAGTTATGAACAATGTCTTATTGGTACAAAACTAGCTGATGTTAAACAACCTTTAGAAGTGATCAGAGCGATACACTCTTATGATCCTTGTATTGCTTGTGCGGTGCACGTAATGGATACTAAAGGTAATAATCTTAGCGAGTATAAAGTAAATGTAAATTTATAAGGAAAGGATTTAGCATGGAATCTAAACATTCCTTAAAATTAATTAGGAAAGCAGATTATGAACTTAGTATAGGTTTTCGTTTTACGCATTGGTTGAGAGCTTTTGCAATTGTTATTTTAGTGGGAACTGGATATTATATTTCTTATGTATTTCAGTCTCCTTCTATATCATCAGAACCGGTTTTATTTATGCAAGCAAAATATCGTATGATACATCAAATTTTTGGTTTTATATTGATTGCTTGTATAATTTTTAAAACATATTTATTCTTTTTTGATGCTAAAAGTTTTGGTGAAAGAAAAAGTATTAAAGATATGTTTGATGTTAAATTATGGGTTGAACAAATTAAATTTTATATTTTTTTAGGTAAGCATCCAAGATTGCAAGGGGTTTATAATCCTTTGCAATTTGTAACTTATCTTTTGTTTTACTTTGTTATATGTGGAATCATTTTAACAGGATTGATTCTTTATATGAATGTTTATCACGAGGGTTTTGGTGGATTTTTATATGGTATTTTAAAGCCAGTTGAAGAGATGTTAGGTGGTTTAGCTAATGTTAGAACCTACCATAGAATTTTAATGTGGATCGTGTTGATTTTTATTCCAATTCATATTTATATGGCTGTATTTAATGCAGTTAAAGGTAAAGATGGTGCTTTAGACGCTATCTTTAGTGGTTATAAATTTATAAGAGAAAATCATTGAAGATTTTAATTTTAGGAATTGGAAATATTATGTTTGCAGATGAAGGCTTAGGCGTTCATCTTTGCAAACTTTTAGAGAAGAATTATGATTTTTATCATGATATAGATAGTGTCGATTTTGTCGATGGTGGAACTTTGGCATTGCAATTAAGTCATATTATTGCTAAATATGATGAAATGGTAGTGATTGATTGTATTGCTGCTGATGATGCACAAGTAGGGGATATCTTTTTCTTTCCTTATGAATCTATGCCAAAAAAGGTTAATTGGAGTGGTAGTGCTCATGAGGTAGAAATGCTTCAAACTTTGCAATATATGGAGTTAATGGGCGATCTTCCTAAGACTAGAATTTTAGCTTGTGTTCCTAAGCGTATAGAGCCGTTGAGTTTTGAACTTTCTTGTGAAGTTTTATTATCTTTAAATAAAATGGAAAAAATTTTAATAGATTTCCTTGTCGATAAGGGTTTTATTTGTAAAAAAATTGCAGATTATGAGATCGAAAATCTTGCACTAAAATCATATAAAATTTGACACTAAGCTTTAAAAAAGCTTAGTTGCATTTAATCATCTAGTTTTTGTCCTAAGAAATTTCCATTAGTATCTGTATAAATTTCTGTCATATTATTTAACTTAAACTTAAATCCTTGAATTTCTTTTTCTACTTTAATAACACTCGTATTTGGATGCATTTTTTTAATCGTCTTTAGAATATTTGGATTTAAAAAAGATGTATCAATAGGTCTATATTTTGCATCAATTTCTTTCCAATCACCATTAGTAAAGAATTCAAGCTCAGTGCCATTGTCTAAATATACGTCAAAACCATCTACATCTTGTTTTATAAGTGCAATATTAGTATTTGAAAAATATTGTTTTATAAATGTTTTTGAATTTTTTGGAAGAGCATCTATTCCTACAACCATATCTTTTGCAAAAGTAATACTTGCTAACGCTAAAGCTGCTAAAGCTAATTTTATTTTCATTTTAAATCCTTTTAATGTAATTTGATTTGAAAATCATAGTTTATTAGAGTGAATTTTTTGTGAAATTAAAAAATAGTAAGTATTTCATAGTATAATTTTAGAAAAAACTTATCTATAAAAGGAAAATTAATGTATAGGTTTGCACCTTCACCTACTGGGGATATGCATATTGGAAATTTAAGGGCAGCTTTATTTAATTATATTAAATCAAAGCAAGATAATATCGATTTTATTTTACGTATAGAAGATACAGATAATGCTAGAAATATAGTAGGTAAAGAGGAGGAAATTAAAGATATCTTAATTAAATTTGGTATTACTTGGCAGCATTATTATATTCAAAGTGAAAATTTAAAATTTCATCGTCAAATGGCTTTGAAATTGGTAAGTGAAAAAAAAGCTTTTGCTTGTTTTTGCACAGAAGATGATTTGGCAAAGAAAAAAGAAATTGCTAAATCAAAAAATCAAGCTTATAGATATGATGGAAGATGTGAAAAATTAAATGATATTGATGTATTAAATTGTGAAAAACCATTTGTTGTGAGATTAAAAAAACCACATAAAGAAATGAAATTTGTAGATTTTATTAAAGGAGAAATTGTTTTTAATCCAGCAGATATAGATAGTTTTGTCATTATGCGAACTGATAAAACTCCAACGTATAATTTTGCTTGTGCAGTAGATGATATGCTAGAAGGTGTTACTTGTATTATTAGAGGTGAAGATCACGTTTCAAATACACCTAAACAAGAGCATATTAGAGCAAGTTTAGGTTATGAAAAACATATGACCTATGCCCATTTACCCATAATTTTAAATGAAGAAGGCGTTAAGATGAGTAAAAGGGAGGCACACTCTAGTGTTAAGTGGATGCTTGATAATGGCTATTTAGCTAGTGCAATTGCTAATTATCTTATATTACTAGGTAATAAAACTCCTAAGGAAATTTTTACATTAGATGAGGCTATTGAGTGGTTTGATTTAAAAAAAATATCTAAGTCTCCTGCTAGGTTTGATCTTAAGCGTTTAATGCAGATTAATCGTGAGCATATAAAAATGTTAAGTGATGATGAATTAAATAAATATTTGCAATTTGACAAAAATGTAGCACAATTAGCTAAATTTTACACACAAGAGAGCAGTACTTTAAATGAGATTAAAGATAAAATTCAAGCTATTTTTTCTCCTAAAGACTATGAAGAATTTGCAAACGAATGTAATCTTATAAAAAATACTTTGATAAACCAAGAATTACCTATAGATTATGAAACATTTAAAAAATATCTTATGGAAAAAACGCATTTAAAAGGAAAGAATTTTTTTATGCCATTGCGTTTAGTTTTAACAGGTGTAAAACATGGTCCAGAATTAAGTGATTTATATGTATTAATTAGACCTTTTATACAAGAAATTATAAGGAAGTAAAAATGGATATTGGTTCAAGTTTAATTATCTCTTTAGTTCAAGTATTTTCACTCATTGTTGATATTTATGTTTGGATTATAATTATCTCTGCTTTAATTTCGTGGGTTAATCCAGATCCTAATAATTTCATAGTGCAAATTTTATATCGCTTAAGTGAGCCAGCATATTCTTTTGTAAGAAGATTTATTCCTACTACAATAGGAAGTATAGATTTAGCTCCATTAATCATTATTTTATTACTTAAGTTTATACAGATATTTTTATCAAATTTAATTTTAGGAAGTTTATAAGTGTTTAAAAAAAGTTTAATAATATTTACTCTGAGTGTTGTTTTTGCAAATTGCACTCAGTATTCATATAAAGAATTAGAACAAAAGCCAAATTCATTAGCAAAAGATTATTATTTATATCGTTTATTAGAATCTAATAAGATTAAAAAAAATGATCTTGAGAGTTTAAAAAATCATATTTATCGTTATGCAGGTCGTATAAAAACTGCAATGGAAGCTATAATTCCACCATTAGGATACAATAAAGAATACGAGCTTTGCTATAAGTTTAATACGCAAAATATATTAGATGCAAATTTAACATGTCAATTGGTGAGATTAAATAGTTTAACTTTTATACAAGATTTAAATTCTACTACCAAAGAATTGATAAAAAAAAATATTCCATCTGAAAATGTAAAATTATTAAGATTATTAGATGCATTTGATTCTACAGATCCCTTAAATTATGCAATTTCAAATTATGATAGTTCAAATTTTTATAGAATTTATGAATTTGATAAAAATCAAAAAGATTTTTATCTTGAAAAAGAATTTGCAAATGAATTAGCCTTAGAAAAAGAATTTACAAATTTTGTAAAAGAAATTATTATTAAGAAAAAAAATCCTTTAATACGAAAATCTTTGATTAATATTGATGCAAATTTAACATATCAAGATAATGCATTTTATCTTGGAATAAATGCTATTTTAGAAGGTGATGATAAAAAAGCATTAGAATTTTTTAAGGTTGCAAAGAATACATTTGAAAGTAAAAATTTAATTGATAATGCAACTTTTTGGCTTTATCAATTGAGTAAAGATGAGCAATATCTTGAAGAATTATCTAAAAGTAATTCTTTAAATATTTATAGTCTTTATGCAAAAGAATTAAAGCAACAACCTATACATAAAATTGAAATTCTTAATCCTAAAAAAGAAAAAAATAATTTTAATATGAAAGATCCTTTCGCATGGCAAGAACTTTCTAAAAAAATTAATAATATGCCAATAAAAGATTTAGCAAAAATGGCAAAAGAATTTTATACTAAAGAGAATATAGCAATTTATGCTTATATACAAGAAAGAGTAGATGGCTTTAGTAAAAATTATTTTATAATGCCATATTTTAATTTTTTAAAAGATTATGATGTTAAAAGACAAGCTATGATATTGGCACTTGCTAGACAAGAAAGTCGTTTTATACCAACAGCAATTTCTACATCTTATGCTTTAGGATTGATGCAATTTATACCATTTTTAGCAAATCATATTGGAAATAAAGAACTTCAAATTGAAAATTTTGATCAAGATATGTTGTTTGATCCAAAAATAGCATATCAGTTTGCAAATCATCATTTAGATTATCTTGAATCAAAATTAAATTCTCCAGTTTTTGTTGCTTATGCTTATAATGGAGGTATAGGTTTTACAACTAGGATGTTAAAAAGAGATGATATGTTTAAAAATGGAAAATATGAACCATTTTTATCTATGGAGCTAGTGCCGTATGCTGAAAGCAGGAATTATGCAAAAAAAGTTTTAGCCAATTATGTTATTTATCTACATCTTCTGAACGATAATACACCGATTTCGAAGTTTTTTGAAAATTTGATTCAAAACACTGATTTTCAAAACAAGAATTTAGCTGTAAAATAGCTTTATTTACTGATTCATTGAGAGTGATTTTGTAATAATTTGCATAATCGCTTTTGATGATGTATTTAAATAATTCGTCTTTTTCATCTAAAATTTCAAGTTGTGTTTTTTTACCATCAATTAATATAGAAATATCTTTAAAATTTAAATTTATACCAGGTAGTAAGCTTAGAACAAAAATTTCTTTCTTGGTTTTTTGATCTAAAACAGGGTTTAAATAGCTAATTACTGCTACAACTCTTGAATTTTTATAATTAAAATTTATTTTTTGTGCATACATTAAAGTTTGACTTTTTAAATTTATTAAGCTTTGTTTTTGAGTTTTATTACTACAAGAGACAAAAATAAATATTGACAAAAACATAAATAATATTTTTTTCATTTTTATCCTTAATTTTTTTATAATTATAAGCTTTTAACTTTTAAAAAGATATAATTGTTATTATTTTCTAAAGGAAAATTATGAAAAGATTAGCTATGGCATTTAGTGGTCCTTCAAATTCGGGTAAAACTACGCTTATTACAAAAGTTGCTAATTATTTTATAGATCAAAAATTTAAAGTGTGTATTATAAAACACGATCCAGGAGATAAAGCTTGTTTTGATAATGCAAAAAAAGATAGCTTTAAATTTTTTCAAAGTGGGGCAGATGTGATGGTTTTAAGCCCAACTAGAACAACATTATTTAAACACACTTGCAGTGATTTAGATGAAGCTATTAAAATGCTTGAAGATTTTGATTTTTTATTTATAGAAGGGTTAAAAACTTTACCTATGCCAAGAATTAGTGTTTTTTGTAAGGATATAGATGAAGAATATTTTGACTATTCTAATGCAATTGCAAGTTATAAAAAAATTTGTCATAAAAATACCACTTGGCTTAATTTAGACGATTTAGAAGGTATTTGTGATTTTATATTAAAAAATTCTAAGAAAGTTTGAGGAAAAATAATGCAAGATATTATTCAAAATATACAAAAAGCTGTAATAGAAATTTCACAAGAATTAAGGTATTTAAAAGATTTTGATTATACTACTTCACAAAATGCAACAGGTGATACACAACTTAAACTTGATGTAAAAAGCGATGAAATAATTACAAAATTTTTAAAACAAGCAAAAGGTGTAAAAAGCCTAATTAGTGAAGAAAAACAAGAACAAGTCATACTTAGTGAAAATGAAAAATATGTAATTGCATATGATCCTTTAGATGGTTCTTCTTTAGTTGATGTAAATTTTTCGATAGGTTCTATTTTTGCTATTTATGAAAATGAAGCTCAAGCAAAGCAACTAAGAGCATCAATTTATGCTGTTTATGGAGTTCGCTTAGAGCTTGTTGTGTGTATAGAAGTGCCAAAACTATATAGACTTAATCAAAACAATGAATTTGTTTTTGTAAAAGATTTGATTTTAAATGAAAAAGGAAAAATTAATGCTAGTGGTGGGACGCAAAAAAATTGGTCTAATATCCATAAAAACTTTATAAAATCATTGTTTGATGAGGGATATCGCTTGAGGTATTCTGGTGCTATGGTGAGTGATTTACATCAAATTTTATTAAAAGGTGGAGGGTTGTTTTCTTATCCTTCTACGAGTGATGCACCTAATGGTAAATTAAGAGCTTATTTTGAAGTTTTCCCTTTTGCGTTTATTTTTGAAAAAGCAAATGGCCTTTCTAGTGATGGAATGAATAATTCTTTATTGGATTTAAAATTTGAAAAAATACACGCTAGTACCCCGTGTTTTCTAGGTTCAAAATATGAAATTGAAAAGTTAAAACAAGCATATAAGGGTTTTTAATGTCTAAAGTAAAAGATGAATTTGAACAAGCATTAGAGCTTAAAAAAAAAGAGTTATGTTCTTGTCAAATTCATAAAAATTTAAAATCTTGCTTATCTTGTTCCATTGTTTTTGAATGTGCTTTAAGAAAAGAATATGTTGAAGCAGTTTATAAAAGTATGTCTAAAGGTAAGGAAGGTGGTTTTGAATTTTAATAAGAGAGGTTTAAATGCGTTATATTACTACTCCTATATATTATGTAAATGATGTTGCACATATAGGTCATGCTTATACTACTATTATAGCTGATGTTTTTGCGAGATTTTATCGTTTAAAAGGTCATAAAACTTATTTTTTGACAGGTACTGATGAGCATGGGCAGAAAATCGAACAATCAGCTCAATTAAAAAAAATTATGCCTAAAGAATATGTAGATGAAATAAGTGCTAATTTTAAAGACCTTTGGGATGAATTTGAAATTTCTTATGACCAATTTATAAGAACTACAAGTGAAAATCATAAATTAAGTGTTCAAAAAGCTTTCCAAAAAATGTTTGATAAAGGTGATATTTACAAAGGAAATTATGAAGGTTTTTATTGTGTATCCTGTGAGAGTTATTTTACTCAAACTCAACTTATAAATGGGTGCAATTGTCCTGATTGTGGTAAAAAAACAGAGCTTTTAAAAGAAGAAAGCTATTTTTTTAAATTATCAAAGTATCAAGATAAAATTTTGCAGTGGTATAAAGAACAAGATCCAATCATACCAAAAAACAAAGCTAATGAATTGATTAATTTTGTTGAAAGTGGATTAAAAGACCTTTCAATTACTCGAACTAGTTTTGAATGGGGTATAAAACTACCAAAAGAATTAAACGACAATAAACACGTCATTTATGTGTGGCTTGATGCTCTTATGAATTATATTAGTGCTTTAGGTTATGGTATTGATGAAGAAAAAATGTATTTTTGGCCAGCTCATATACATTTTGTAGGTAAAGATATTTTACGTTTTCATGCAGTATATTGGCCTGCTTTTTTGATGAGTTTAGATCTTCCGCTACCAAGGTTTATAGCAGCACATGGTTGGTGGACAAAAGATGGGGAAAAAATGAGTAAATCAAAAGGAAATGTTATATCTCCAAAAGAAGTAGCAAATACCTTTGGTTTAGAAAGTTTTAGATATTTTTTGTTAAGAGAAATTCCTTTTGGTAATGATGGTGATTTTAGTGAAAAAGCTTTAATTGCAAGAATCAATGCAGAATTAAGCAATGAATTAGGAAATTTATTAAATAGAATTATTGGAATGAGTGCAAAATACTCTAATAATATAATTAAATCAGAAAATGTAATGGAATTTTTTACCGAAGAATTAAAAGAGTGCAGGGCGTATATAGAAAATGCTATAAATACTTTAGAAAATATACAACCTAATCGATTTTTAGAAGAACTTTTTAAAGCTTTATCTTTAGCAAATTTGAGTATTAGTAAGTATGAGCCTTGGAATTTAATTAAAAATCAAGAGATTAAAAAGGCAAATGCGTTGGTTGCATTATGTGCAAATATTTTATCTAAAGTTGCAATTTTGCTTTCTGTGGTTATGCCAAAAACTTCAAACAAGATAGCCAAAGCTATGAATTTTGAAATTTCTACTTCAAGTTATCAAGAATTAATTAAACAAAATAAAATTATAGACTTTCATACAAAAACTTGTGAAGTTTTATTTCCTAAAATTGAATTTAAACAAGAGTTAGATAAAAACGAGAATGATAAAGTATCAGATTTAACTCAAATTAAAATTGATGATTTTAAAAAAATTGAGATTAAAGTTGCCTTAGTTAAAATGTGTGAAAGGATAGAAGGTAGCGATAAACTTTTAAAATTTCAAGTTGAACTTGAAAATGGTGAGTTAAGACAAATTCTTTCTGGTATTGCTAAATTTTATAATGCAGAAGAATTAATTGGTAAGCAAGTTTGTGTAATTACTAATCTTAAAAAAGCTAAGATTTTTGGATATGAGAGTCAAGGTATGATTTTAAGCGCACAAAAGGGCGATAAACTTGTTTTAATTACACCGCAAAATTTTATTGAAAATGGTGCATTAATAGGCTAATATGAATATTTCTAATTTTTGTGAATTAATTAATGCAGAAATTATAAATTATGGTGCCACTTCTAGTGTATATGATTTTTGTATTGATATAAAAAAAGTTAAACAAGCAAGTGTTTTTTTTGCTAAAAATCAAGAACAGATAGATTATGCTATAAAAGCAGGGGCTTATGTTATAGTTTTTGAGGAATATTTAGAGATTAAAGATAAAGAGATTTTTTATCTTAAAGTTTCTAGTTTAAAAGAGACTATTTTAAGATTTTTTAGATTTTTAGCTCAAGAAAAATCGTATAAATTTTTGCATTGTTCTAGTATAGAAATCCAATTTGCTAAGGCTTTTGGCTTTAAAATTTTGTATGGAGATATTTTTTTAGATTTTGATAATTTAAAAAATTCTAAAAATGATACTTTATTTTGTTCATACAGCAAAGAATATGTTTTAAAATTAACTTCAAATTATCTTTCTTTGCAGCAGCATTCTTATGAATTGCTTGGTAAAAGATCGTTATTTTATACAAGTTTGCTTTGTAAAAATTTATATTTTAAGGATTTAAAATTTGCATTCTTTTATGCAAGCATTTTTGCTAATTTTATTTATTTTATAGAAGAATACAAACTTCCATTTTCCTTTAATGATAAAAAATTAGAATTACTTAAAATATATTTTTTAGATAATAAAAATGAAATTTGTCATTTTGGAGCAAGTTCTAGGGTTATATTTTTAGTAGAAGATGAGAAGCATTTTGAATTTATCACGCAGCAAGTTAAAAATTTAAAAGATTTTAAAATAGCTTTGAAAAATTCTTTATTTTGTGATTTTTCATATACTAATTTAGAAAATTTGAAGACTTTTTTTGATTTTAAGTATTGTTTTATTTGTGATAACAACGAAGATTTTTTAAATGTTTTTTCATCAAAATCTCAAAATCTCTCTTTATTTGATTAAAATAAAAATGATTTTAAATTCTAAAGATAAATTTACAAGCTTTTAAGCTTGTAAAAGTTAGTTATTTTTCATTCATTTCAACTTCTATATTAATTTGAATTTCATCAGAAAGTGATGTAGTAGATGTATTTGGTGCAAATTTAAAGTCACTTCTTTTTATCTTTCCTTGTAAGTTAAATCCAGCTTTTTCTTTTCCTTTGTCTGTTTTGATAACTCCACCAATTTCTGTATCTAAAATAATTTCTTTTGAAACCCCTGCGATATTTAATTTTCCATACATTTTACCTTTTTCATTAGATATTTTTTCATATTTACTCATAATAAAAGTCATTTCTGGATATACTTTTGCATTAAAAAAGTCATTTTGTAATAAATGCGCATCTCTTGTTTTATTTTCTGTATTTATCGAAGCAATATTTATTTTTGCGTCCAATTTATTAAATTTCATTTCTTTATCGTCAAAATTAATTTCAGCATTGTAAGTTTTAAAATTTCCATTTACATTGCTAATTTGTAAATGTTTAATTTTAAATCCAATATTAGAATGAGCTTGATCTATAACAAATTCTTTTGCTAAAGATACACTGCTTAAAATGCTTGCAAGAGCTAATGAGCTAAGTAGTATTTTTTTCATTGTGTTTCCTTGATAATTTATTTACTTTAATTATATAAATTAAGGTAAATAAAGAATAATTTTTTAAATATAATCTATCATATCTTTTATTTTGGCTTGTTTAAACCCTTTTAATCTTAATATACAACTATCACACTTTCCACAAGCTTTATCTTCTCTTTCATAACAAGACCATGTATATTGCAAGGCAACATTTTCTTTAACAGCTAATGCCACAATTTGAGCTTTACTTAGATCAATCAAAGGAGTTTTTAATTGAGTTTTAAAATTTTTACTAGTTCCGCTATTTATAAAATTATTTGCATTTTTTATAAAATTTTTAGAACAATCAGGATACCCACTGCTATCTTCTTGGACAACACCTATGAATATGCTTTCACATTTTTCTTTTTCAGCAATAGCACCTGCAATAGAAAGAAAAATACCATTTCTAAAAGGCACGTAGGTGTTTGGAAGGTCGCTTTCTTGAAATTTATCTTTTGGAATATTTAAATTTACATCTGTTAAAGAATTTCCTCCTATGTCTGCTATAAATGAAACATTTAAAATATATTTATTTGCAATTTTTAATTCTTTACAAATTTTTTCAAAACATTCTTTTTCTTTGTGCATAGTTCTTTGATTGTAATCAAAATGCAAAGCAATTATTTCATAACCTTCTTTTTTCGCTAAGTATGCACAAAGAGTGCTATCCATTCCTCCGCTTATTATACATAAGGCTTTTTTCATATGCTTTCCTTTGAAATTTTTGATACAATTGAAATTATAAAATTAAAAGGATAATAATGGTTTTTTGCGAAGAAGAGATTGATATTTCCTTTCTAGAAAAAATTGCTACAAATATGAGTGATATGAATGTAGAGCTTGTTTTTGTAGATAAAATTATGATGCATCAAATTAATTTAGAACAAAGAAAAATAGATAAAACTACTGATGTGCTCTCTTTTCCTTTAGAAAAGAATTTTCATAATTTATTGGGTTCTATTGTGATTAATATTGATGAAGTTAGAAGCAAAGCTTTGGAATTTAAGCATTCTGAAGATGAAGAAATAGCATTGTTGTTTATTCATGGTATGCTTCATTTATTAGGTTATGATCACGAAGTAGATCAAGGACAAATGAGAAAAAAAGAGAAAGAAATAATTGATTTTTTTAATCTTCCACAAAGTCTTATTATCAGAACACAAGAAGGAGAATGAAAATGTTTAAGAAAGTAATTGCAAATTTTGTTTTATGTGCAAGTGTTTTAGCTTATGAAGAAGATGTTTTTAATGTGCAAATGTTAAAAGCAAAAAGGCTCAATATTTCTTTGTATGATTCGCAAAAAAGTAATACAAGTTATGGTTTTATAGAAGATAACAATAGCAGTTATGGTTTTTTAGGCAATGTCAATAAAAATGGATATTTGGTAGATGTTGATAATTATGGTTCTTGTTTGATAAAAAATATTA
>NZ_JAHHTD010000021.1 GCF_020024835.1 Campylobacter sp.
TTTTGTTTTATGATTGATAAAATCAAAGAATGAATTTAAGCCTGTTTGGATTTTTGTTAAAGGAGATAAATAATACGAAATAATAAAATACAACAGCGTAATACTCAAAATACTTGTGAAAATAACAACAGCAGTTTGAATATATGCTATTTTTTCACTTGAGTGATTTACAGTATCAATATATGTCATAGCACAAATTGTGTAATCGTGTTCTTTATCACACATAGCCAATCTCTTGCTACCTTTTTCACTAATGTAATAAAATGGCATTTTATTAGTAGATATTTTTGAAAATTCATCTGCTACGATTTTAACATTTGGACGATTGTGCGAATAATCTTTGCTTGTTGAAATGAAAGCAAATTTATTTTTATCATAAGCAAAAGAATCTCCTGGTATTTGTTTTAAACTTTCTTCTAAATCTTTAGTTAAAACATCAATTGCTAAAATTCCTAAAAATTTGCCATCTTTATTTAAAGGCATAGCATAAGTAAAACAAGGCAACCCAGTGGTAGCATCAATATATGAATTTGTAATAAATAAACCATTTCTATTTTTAGCTTCTATATAAAATTCCCTAGTTCTTGCATCATATCCATTAGCTTTTCCATAAATTCCAAAGTTTAAATTTTGTGCATCGCTATCTGGATCGCTTACTAATAATTCTCCATCAGGTTGAGCAATATATACAGCTAAGTAATTTCCAGCATCTCTAAAGTTTCTTAACTGCATTCCAACATTTTCCATTAGTGCTTGCTGTGAGCTGAGTTTTGAGTATGGATTTCTAAGAATAGTCTCTGATAATCTTTGCAAGGAATTTGCAGTATTTTTTCTAAAATTATCTATGAGATTTTTACCAGAAATTAAACGATTTTGTTCAGATCTTATAATTTCTTCGGATAAAGATTGTTTAACAAAAATAAAAGTTATGATGCCTAGTATTACTAAGCAGATTATAGCTATTACATTTGCAATCAGCGAAACTTTCAACTTAACACTTTTCATTATTATTCCTTTCTTTTTGTGTTATTGAACTACTAAATATTATCTAGTCGCTATACTAACACTAAGTAGTTGAAAATAAAATTAAATAAATTATAATTTAATTTAATAGAAGTTTAAATAGTATAAATATCTAAGAAATTACGATTAATTAGAGGTTTAGATTAATTAAATCTAAGATATAATTTATCAAAGATATAAAATATTTTGAGAGAAAAATGTTACAAGCAAAAACAAGATATAAAATTCCTATTTTAAGTATTGCTGGAAGTGATTGTAGCGGTGGAGCTGGTTTGCAAGCTGATTTAAAAACTTTTAGTGCTCATAATTTATTTGGTATGAGCGTGATTACAAGCATAGTTGCTGAAAATACTACTAGGGTTATTTCTTGTTTTAATGTATCTAAAAAGATGATAAATGAACAAATGTTAGCAATTTATGAAGACATTAAGCCAGAGGCTGTGAAAATTGGTATGCTTAGTTCAAAAGAAATTATGCAATGTGTTAAAGAAAATTTGATTTATTTTAAGTCTAAAAATATAGTGATTGATCCGGTGATGTTTGCTAAAAATGGTTATGCTTTAATGCCTTTGGAAAATTGTCAATTTTTTAAAGATGAAATTTTATCTTTAGCTGATGTGCTAACACCTAATATACCTGAAGCTGAATTTTTGTGTGATTTTAAGATTAATGACGAAAACGATATGAAAAAAGCTGGTATTAAACTTCATAAAATTGGAGCTAAGAGTGTTTTGATTAAAGGTGGTCATAGTAAATACAATACTAATGATATTTTTTTTGATGGAGAAAAATTTAATATTTTTAAAAGTGAAAAGATTAATACTAAAAATACCCATGGAACAGGTTGTGCGTTAAGTTCAGCTATAGCATCAAATTTAGCTCTTGGTAAAGATAAGAATGAAGCTATAGCCTTAGCTAAAGAGTATATTTTTGGAGCTATTTTGAATTCTTTAGCTCTTGGTAAAGGATATGGTCCTATAAATCATTTTTTTAAATTTGAGGAGTAAATACTTATGATAGAAATCAAGGTAAGATATGAATTTATATGAGCTTTATTTGGTTGCTAGCAAAGGTAAAAAAAGCGAAAATCAATTTTTAAATATCATAAAAGCTTCTTTAGAAGCAGGGGTTAGCATTGTTCAACTTAGAGAAAAAAATATTAATACTTTAGATTTTTATCACTTAGCATTAAAAACAAAAGCAATATGTGATGAATTTAAAACTCCTTTTTTGATTAATGATCGATTAGATATTGCTTTAGCGGTTAATGCTAGTGGCGTGCATATTGGACAAACAGATTTGCCTTTACAAAAAGCTAGAAAGCTTTTAGGCAATGAAAAAATTATAGGTTTGACTATTAATTGTAAATTTGAATTAAAAAATATTAAAGAAGCTGATTATTTAGGTGTTGGAGCTGTGTTTGATACTCCTAGTAAGCAAGATTGCATTGTGCTTGGGGTTGATAAATTAAAAGAAATTGTAAATTTAAGTTCCTTACCGGTGGTGGCAATTGGTGGCATAAACGAAGATAATATACATATGTTAAAACATAGTGGTATTGCTGGAGTAGCTGTAATAAGAGCGATTATGGATGCTAAAAATCCTCATAAAGCCACTTCGTTTTTAAAAAAAGCTGTTAGAAATTTGTGATTATGGTATATTTTATAGGAAGAGAAAAATTTGATGGCATAGAAAATATTGTTTTAAATGAAATTAGATTTTATCAATTTAATGTCAATCTTAATGATTTTGATTGTTTGATTATTAGCTCTAAAAATTCTCTTAAGTCTTTAATACAAAGTTCTTCTATTTTAAATTTTAATATTAGTTTATATGCAGTTGGTAGTAAAAGTGCTCAATTTGCCAAGAGTATTGGTTTTGTAAATGTAAAATATCCTAGCTGTGCTTATGGAAAAAATTTAGCTGAAGAATTTTTGTATGAGTTTAAAAATAAAAAATGTTTATATTTAAGAGCTAAAAAAATTAGTTCTTGTATTGATACTTATTTGCTAAATAATGGAATCAATTTGCACCAAGTTGTAGCTTATGAAAATATAGCTTTAAAAATAAAAGAAAAAATGGTTTTAAATCATCCAGCTGTTTTTATTTTTAGTGCTCCATCTAGTGTAAAACAATTTTTTAAATTTTATTCTTTAAAAGATGATGATAAAATTGTAGTTATTGGAGAAAGCACAGCTTCGTTATTTAAAAAAAGCAAAAATTTATATATTTGTAAAAATCAAGATTTAAATTCTTGCATTCATTTAGCTAAAAGTTTAGATATTTAAAAATTTAATTAGAGTAATTTAAACTTTAAATTAAAAAAATCAATTAAAGTATTTTTAAATAAATTATTTAATTTTTAAGATATCTTTGTAATTATAATCTTTCATAGCTATTAAAATTATGGTATTGCTTGGATATAAAATTTAATTTTTTTTATCCGATTTTCATAGGACCCACAAACAAAGGAGCAAGGATGCAAATAAATTCGTATTCACGTGTGGCAATGGAGTCGCAAATTAGCAATAGGAAGGCTGATTTGAATACAAAACTTGAAGATACCAATACTAAGAGTGCAAATAGCACAAAGGATATCGATAAAGATAAACTTGATAAGCTTGCTAGTTTAAGTGGCAAGAGTATTACCGAGCTTTATACAATGAGTTTTATGCAACAAACTTTAAATATAAGCTCAAGTAATAGTTTTTCTCAAGCTAATATCGCTAATTTAGCAAATTCAAATAATTCTTTATCGTCAATACTTTCTAGTGTGGATTTTAAAGCTATAGGCTATGAAGGCAAAGATATACTTAGCTTAAGTAGTGAAGAAGCTAAAGAGCTTATTGGAGAAGATGGTTTTTTTGGTGTAACAAAAACTTCTCAAAGATTAGCTGACTTTGTTATTAATGGAGCTGGTGAAGACATAGATAAACTCCAAAAGGGTTTAGAAGGACTAAAATCAGGGTTTGAGCAAGCAGAAAAAATGTGGGGTGGCAAGCTTCCTGATATCAGCTATGAAACAATTGATAAAGCTATTGAAAAAGTAACTCAAAAAATTAATGGATTGGGTGGAAATTCTTTAGATATCAATGCTTAATTATATCTCCTAGTATGCTAGGAGATTAGTCTATTTTTAACACGCTTAAAAATGCTTCTTGAGGTAGATGAACTTTGCCTATGGATTTCATTCTTTTTTTCCCTTCTTTTTGTTTTTCAAGCAATTTTCTTTTTCTTGTAATATCTCCACCATAACATTTTGCGGTAACATTTTTGCCCATAGATTTTACATTTTCCCTAGCAATAATTTTATTGCCAATACTTGCTTGTATAGCCACTTCAAAAAGTTGTCTAGGCACAATTTCTTTCATTGCTTTGACTAATTCTCTACCTTTACTTAAAGCTTTTTCACTTGGAACTATAATGCTTAATGCATCTACATTTTCTCCAGCTACTTTAATATCAAGTTTTACTAAATTGCCTATTTTAAATTCTATAGGTTCATAATCAAAACTTGCATAGCCCTTGGTTAAAGATTTTAATTTGTCATAAAAATCCATTACAATTTCATTTAATGGTATATCGTATTCTAGCAATACCCTTTCGGTTGTAACATAATCCATTTTAACTTGAATACCACGTTTTCTATTTAGTAAAGTGATAAGATTTCCTAAAAATTCACTTGGAGTAATTATTGTAGCTTTTACATAAGGTTCTTTAATATAATCTATATTGTTAATAGGAGGTAGTTCGCTTGGATTTTGAATTTTTAATATCTCTCCATCAGTTTGATACACTTCATAAGTAACAGTTGGTGCAGTAGCAATTAAATCAAGATTAAATTCTCTTTCTAATCTTTCTTTGATTACTTCCATATGTAAAAGTCCTAAAAATCCTACTCTAAAGCCAAAGCCAAGTGCTAATGAGGTTTCAGGTTCATAAGTTATAGAGCTATCGTTTAGTTTGAGCTTATTAAGAGCATCTCTTAAATCTTCAAATTTATCTGTTTCTATAGGATATAATCCAGCAAAAACAAAAGCTTTAGCTTTTTCAAATCCTCCTATGGCTTCTTTAGCTTTATTTTTAGTAAGTGTTATGGTATCACCAACTTGCACATCAGCAACATTTTTTAATCCAAGTACTATTACTCCGACTTCACCAGAGTGCAATGCTTTAGTTTTTATAGGACTTAGAGGATGTGGATAAAATAAATCTTGAACTATATGTTTTTTATCTGTATTCATTATAAGAACTTCATCATTTTTGCAAATACAACCATCATATACTCTTACTAAAGCCAAGGCACCAAGATAACTATCAAACCACGAATCATAAATTAAAGCTTTTGTTGCCGCAACATCATTATCTTTAGGGGCAGGTATTTTTGTGATAATAGCCTCTATAAGCTCTTTAATCCCAATTCCTGTTTTAGCACTTACACAAATAGCATTAGAACAATCAATACCTATAATATGTTCAATTTCGTGTTTTACTTTTTCAATATCAGCTGATGGTAGATCAATTTTATTGATTACTGGAATAATTTCTAAATCATTTTCTAAAGCAATATAAACATTTGCAATAGTTTGTGCTTCAACTCCTTGAGAGGCATCTACTACAAGTAAAGCTCCTTCGCAACTTGCTAAAGAGCGACTTACTTCATAAGAAAAATCAACGTGGCCTGGAGTGTCTATTAGATTGAGTATATAATTTTGATTGTTATGATTGTAGTTTAAACGCACTGATTGAGCTTTTATAGTTATACCTCTTTCTTTTTCTATATCCATAGTATCCATAACTTGCGAACTCATTTGTCTATCACTAATGGCGCCACATTCACTGATAATTCTATCAGCAAGAGTGCTTTTTCCATGATCAATGTGTGCTATGATTGAAAAATTTCTAATGTTCTTCATTGTGATTGTCTCATTTTTCTTTTAGCTAAACCAATTTGCTCATAAGTATCAATTTCTTTTTTCAAAGAATTGTATCTCTTTTTTAATTCATTATTTAAAAATGAAATATTTTTTGGTGTTGCATTGTTATTAGCTGAAATTGCACTAATAAAATCAAGTTTTCTTTTTGTAGCTTTATTTTTTAAATTAGTATTTAATTTTTGCGAATTTAAAAATTGTAAAATCAACTGATGTATGGTTTCAGAATTTTTAGCAGAATTTGCTTTTGAGATAAAGTCTTCTATATCATTAATAGCTAGATTAGATTTGAGTTCTTGTTGTTTTAAATTTTTATTATTACGATTAAAAAATATTACAGCAACTACTCCCAAGGCAATAGCAAATACTAAAATTAAAATTAAAATAATTAAAAAAGAAGCACCCATTTACACCCTTATAATTTTTTCGCATAAGATTTTTTTGTATAACTAATTACACTTAATATTATCATTAAAATAAAGCTCCAATATACGTAATTAGGTATTTTTACAGCATCGCCAGCTGCATAAGAATGCATTCCAACTAAGAAATAATTTACTCCAAAATAAGTCATAATAATTACCCAGTAGGCAAACATTGAATATAGTGCAAAAGTATATTGATTTGCCCATTTTGGAACCAAACGTATATGTAAAATAGCAGCATAAACTAATATACTAATTAAAGCCCAAGTTTCTTTTGAGTCCCAACTCCAATATCTTCCCCAGCTTTCATTTGCCCATATTGCACCTAAAAAATTTCCAATAGTGAGCAAGCAAAGTCCTAAAATCATAGCCATTTCATTGATTCTTGTAGCTTCTGTGATATTTCTTAATATATTTTCATTATGTTTGCCATTAAGTTTAAGCATAGAAAATAATATTAAAACAAAAATTCCAAGTAAGGCACATAGTCCTAAAAATCCATAACTAGCTGTAATTACTGAAACATGTATTGTTAGCCAATATGATTGCAAAACTGGGACCAAATTAGTAATTTGTGGGTCCATTTGACTCAAATGAGCAACACCTAAGGTAACGCCGGCTAATATAGACGTTAGTGAAAGTGCAATAGGGCTTTTTTTTGAAAAGAAAATTCCAGATAATGATAAGGCCCAGGCTATATAAACCATACTTTCATAAGCATTGCTCCAAGGCGCTCTACCTGCTATATACCAGCGCAAAGCAAGCCCTAATGTGTGAATTAAAAATGCAATGATATTGACAATATAAACAAATTTGAAAGCAAGATTAATGCGAATTTTTGGCATTAACATTTTTACAAAAATAATTATAAGAAGCAATAAACCAGCAAATAAGTAAAGCGGTGCGAGTTTTACAAAGATTTGACTTTTATTAAGGAAAATTTCTACATAAAGTTTATTTAAATTAGGTATGACTTCGTGTCCATATTTGTGTTGATAATTTTTAATTTCATTTAATGCTTCATTTGCACTTTTCCAATCATTATTTTTTATGGAATCTGATATAGCATTAAAATAATTTTCAAGTAATTTTTTAACTTCTAAACCTTCTTCGCTTTTTAAGCCAATATATGCTTGATAAAGAGAAATCCATTGATTATTTGTATGATCTTGTAGAGGTATAATTTTAAAAATTCCGTGAGAAAAAATTAAATTAAGTATATTTACTCTTTCATCAAGTTTTATAATTTCTTTATCAAAAACACTTCTACGATTAATATTTTTTCTATTTGCATTTTCGACATATTTTTGTAATTTATAATGTTCGGTAGTAAAAAAATCTTTAAAACTGACATATGGAGCAGGTTTGATTTCTAAAATTTTAGAAATTTCTTTATTAATAATTTGATTTTTTGGCATAAAAATTATATCTTTATCATACCACGCACTACTATCTAAAATCATTGAAATAATTACTGCCTCTGCGCTTTGATTATCATAACGAGTATTTTTGTAAATTTTTTCTAAAACTTCAGTTGCTAGTGTGTTAAAAGGAACCATTCTACCATCTGATTTTTGAACTACTAGTGTGGCTAATTCTTTAGCATGTTGTTCATCTATTTTTATAGGTTCAAAAGCATAAATTTTTGTTGAGTTAAAAAATATAAGAGTAAATAATAATATCGCACTAGTTTTTTTAAGCGCATCTTGATTGATTAATGTAGCTAAGGTTCTAAATCTTGAATGTGGATTTAAGATATTTAAAAACATACCTAAGGTTAATAAAAAATATCCTATGTAAGTAGGAATTTTTCCAGGATCTTTATTTACTGAAAGTCTTGTTCCTTTTTCATCTTGATCGTAAGAGCTTTGATAAAATCTATAGCCATTATAGTCTAAAACATTATTCATAAAAATCTTATAATCAAATTTTTCATTGCCATTATTAACCTCAATATAACTTGCATAAGACATAGGAGACATAGAACCAGGATAGCGTTTTAACTCAAAATCTTTTAAATATATTTCAAATGGCATCTCAATATCTTTAGGCCCCCATCTTAAAAAAAATACTTCTCCAGCAAGATCTACACGTATAGGGGAATTGTATTCTACTAAAAATACTTCTTTGCTTTCGCCTTTGTAGCTAATTGTTAAATTTAAAGCATTAATAGCATTATCAGAAAGTTGTGTCGGCATATATTTTGTGCTTTGTGCAAAATCTTTAAAATTATTCAATATAGAGTTATTCCAATATTTTGCTTCGCCAAATAAAGAAATTAAAATATTTCTTCCAAATTCTATCCAACTTGATTTAAGCCATATAAAAAAGTTTTCATCTTGTGCTTGATTAACACCTTTTAATATTTTTTTGCCATGTAAAGATGCAAATTTTACAACAAAATTTATGTCATTAAAAGAATATAATCTTTTATCATACGCACTTGCTTTTTGCAAAGCTTTTAATACATTTTCTTTGCCATCAGCCATTGACATAAATTTTAGATCTATATTCGAGCTAATGTTTAAATCTTTATCAATCTTTATATAAGGACTAGGAGTGTTATCATTTAAAAAAGAAATATTAATACCATTTAAATTTTTTATTTCACCTGCTTTAAGAATGAGTTCTTTTGCATTATTATTTTGTAAAATCATTAATGATAAAATCGGATCATAATTATTATCTTCAGTGTAAGTTTCTTTAGCATCTAAGATTAGATTTTTATAAGTAACATTAGCTTTACCTTGAGGTAAAATTAAATTAAAAGAGAAATTATTAACAAATGGCAAGCTAGCAATGTATTCAGATTTTGAGTTGCTATAGACTTTATCATCATATAAAGTAGCAATATAAATATAACTTTGTGAAGTTTCAATAAGATTATTTTTTTCATTTTCTCTAATGTGTAAATTTCCTTCAAAACCTGCATATCTAGTAACTGCACAACCAAGTAATATAAACAAAAATGCAAGGTGAAATACAAAAAGAGGAAGTTTTTTCTTATTTAACATTTTGTATTTAAAAATAGCTACTAAAAGATTTAATCCTAAAAGCAATTGTATAAATCCAAACCACGATGTTCCATAAATCATAGCCCAAGCAGTTGGTGTATTATAAGCACTTTCTATAAATGTAGCTAAAGCACAAAATAGAGCAAAAAGTAAAAATAAAAAGATAGAAATTTTAATATTGCCAAAAATTAAGAGTTGATTTTTCATTTTTAGGCTCCTAAATATTTTTTTCGTATTTCATCGTTTCCGATAAGATCTTTAGCAGGCGATTGCATAGCTATTTTTCCATTCTCTAATACATAAGCGTAATTACTAATTTTAAGTGCAGAAAATGCATTTTGTTCTACGAGTAATATAGTAATGCCTTCTTCTTTAAGTTTGACGATGATATCAAAAACTTCTCCAACTATTTTTGGGGCAAGTCCTAAAGAAGGTTCATCTAGCATTAAAAGTTTTGGTTCGCTCATTAAAGCTCTGGAGATAGCTAGCATTTGAGCTTCACCGCCACTTAAGGTTCCTGCAAGAGCATTTCTTTTATCTTTTAATCTTGGGAAAAGTTTATACATTTGACTTTTTAAATGTTCATAATTTTCAGCGTTATTAAATGCTCCTATTTTTAAATTTTCTTCTATGGTTAAGTTAATAAACACTCTTCTGCCTTCTGGAACTAAAGCTATACCTTTTTGAACTAGAGTATGAGGTAGATGTCTTTGAGTGTCATAACCTAAAAAAGTGATTTCACCTGATTTTTTAACGCAATTTAGCATTGCGTTTAAGGTAGATGTTTTTCCTGCACCATTTGATCCTATTAAACTAACAATTTCACCTGTATTGATAGTAAAATTAATACCCTTAACAGCTTCAATTAAACCATAATATACATGTAGATTTTTAACAACTAGCATTAAAATCTCCTAAATATGCATTGATAACTTCAGAATTTTTGATTGCATCTGTTGGCTTGCCTTCAAATATTGTTTTACCATAATCAAGCACCATAACTTTATTGCAAAGTTTATTAACAAATTTCATATCGTGTTCTATAAGTAAAACACTAATTTTTTTAGTATCTCTTATGTTAAAAATTAATTGTGCTAAATCATCACTTTCAGTTGAATTCATACCTGCTACAGGTTCATCTAAGAGCAGTAATTTAGGATTGGTTGCTAAAGCTCTTGCAATTTCTACTTTTCTTTGCTGTCCATAGCTTAAGCTAGTAGCATTTTCATTTGCTAGATTAGCAATATTAAGCTGTTTAAGTATTTCATATGCGGCTTGTTTTGTATGTTTTTCTTGATTATGAAATCTCCCTAAATGCAAAAATGCCTCAAATATATTATATTTTACACTTTGATCAAAACCAATTAATACATTTTCTAAAACACTCATACTTGAAAAAAGACGAATGTTTTGAAAGGTTCTTGCGATGCCAAGATGAACAATTTCATGAGGCTTTAGGTTGTTAATTTTTTTATTAATAAAAAAAATTTCTCCACTACTTGGTTTATAATTTCCAGTGATAATATTAAATAATGTTGTTTTTCCTGCACCATTTGGTCCGATAAGTCCAAAAATTTCACCTTCTTTGATGGAAAATGAAGTATCTGCTATAGCTGTAACTCCACCAAAATTTTTATGAATATTTTTAAGTTCTAAAATCATTTTTTATTCCTTTTAGAAAACTTAAATAAAATATCTGTAAGTTCTTTATCTCCCATAATACCTCTTCTTGCAAAAAGCATTACTAAAATTAATATTACAGAAAATATTACCATTCTAAGTCCAGGCATAGCAGGGGTTTCGTAACCAAAAATCTTCATACTTTCATCTAAAAATCTTAAATATTCCATTCCTCCAACTACTAAAATAGTTCCAATAATAGCTCCAGTAGTAGATCCAAGACCTCCTAAAACGATGATGATGAGAAGTTGGAAGGTAAATAAGAAGTCAAATTGCTCAGGGGAAACAGAAGCTAAAGCGCAAGCTAATAACCCACCGCCAACACCTTCTAAAAAAGCTGAAGTGCTAAATGCTAGAGTTTTAATCTTAAATGTATTAATACCCATAGCTAAAGCAGCATCTTCGTCATCTCTTACTGCTTTCATAGCTCTTCCAAATTTTGAATTTATAATATTTAAAATAATAATAACTGAAAAAATAGCTATTGCGCCACTCCAGTATAAAGTTGTATGTTTTGGAATCTCATTAAGGCCTAAAGAACCATTTGTAACAGACGCAAAATTAATAGCCATTAATTTTATAATAATGCCAAATCCTAAAGTTACAATTGCTAAATAATCTCCTCTAACTCTAAATACAGCAAAAGCTAAAATTAAAGATAATAACATTGCACAAATTCCAGCTGCTAACAATGCTACAATAAAACTTTGTGAATGAATTATTAAAATTAAATCGCTAGGATCTTCTAAAGAAAATTGGTCTATTTTACTTTCACTAGTGAGTAAAACTAAGGCGGCTACATAAGCACCAACAGCAACAAAGCCATTTGGTTCTAAGGAAAATTGACCTGTAACTCCATTTATGAGATTATAACTTACAGCTAAAATAATAAAAATGGCGATATTATTTAAGATTCCTATTTTATAGTCGTTTAGAAAATAAGGAGAAAATAAAATAATAGCAACAGCAATAATGAAAAATATCAAATGAGTAACTTTTTTACAAACCATAATTAAAACCTACTTTTTTCAAAATTTATACCTAAAATTCCGGTAGGTTTAAATAGTAATATTAAA
This sequence comes from Campylobacter sp., assembly GCF_020024835.1. GTDB lineage: Bacteria > Campylobacterota > Campylobacteria > Campylobacterales > Campylobacteraceae > Campylobacter_D. The sequence continues at coordinate 12,153 of NZ_JAHHTD010000021.1, forward strand.
ACTAAAAATATGAAAGCAAATGCATCTTTAAAGCCTGAAAGATCCGGAAAAATTGCTACTGCAACTACTTCTGTAAATCCGATAATTAAACCACCTAAAACTGCTCCAGCTACTGACCCAATTCCACCTAAAACTGCTGCTCCAAAAGCTTTTAATCCTATTAAAGTTCCCATACTAGGTTCTACTGAAGGATAGCTTATTGCCCAAAAAATTCCACCAATAGCAGCTAAAGCAGAACCTAAAGCAAAAACTATGGAAATAATACGATTTGCATCAATTCCCATTAAATTCACCGTGTGAATATCAAATGCTAAAGCCCTAATAGCTATGCCATATTTACTTTTGTAAAGAATATATAAGACTATTAATAAAATGAAAAAAGTAAGAATAGGTACTAAAATGGTATTTATACTAATGCTTATATCAAAAATGTTAATTATATTTTCTAAATAGCTTGGAACAGGAAAATATCTAGGAGTGGAGCCAAACATAACATTAAAAATATTTTGTATCAAAAAGCTAATGCCTATAGCCGTAATTAATAAAGAAATTCTAGGCGCTTTTCTTAGAGGCTTATAAGCAATTTTATCTATAGTAATACCTAAAGCAGCTGCAAAGAGCATTGCTAAGGATAAAGCTCCCAAAAAAGGAACATTCATATTTGTTACACAAAATAATGCTACATAAGCACCTACCATCATTATATCACCATGGGCAAAGTTAATTAATCTTAAAACACCATATACCATAGTATAACCTATGGCTATAAGTGCATACATACTACCTAAGCTAAAACCATTAATAATTTGTTGTAAAATTAAAGAATTATCCATTTTGCCCCTTAAGGAATAATTGAGTCTTTATAAATTTGCTTTTGATTTTCTATTGTTTTAATAACAATAGATCTTGTAGCATTTCCATTTTTATCAATACTAATAATACCGCTTACACCTTGAAAATTTGAGGTGGTATGAATATTATTATTGATACATTCTGCATTGAGATTATTAATACATTTTTGCATAGCTTCATAAATGATAAAATAAGCATCAGCACCCATTGCACTAAAATTTGGAACTTCTTTATTTTGTTTTTCATTCTCATATGCTTGTATAAAATCTTTTGATAAATTAGTAGGTGGATTATTATAATCAAAACTATCTGTAAAAATATAACCTTCTGCGGCATCTCGAGCTAAATTTATAAAAGTCTCATCTGCTACACCATCTGCTGAACCCATAGGGATATTTAAACCCATAGTTTTTGCTTGTCTTGCAAATAATGATGCTTCAGTATAATATACTGGAAGATATATAAAATCAGGATTTAAATTTTTAATTTGAGAAATAATTGCTTTAAAGTCTTTATCGCCAGCAGTAATTCTAAATTTATCTAAAATTTTACCACCTTGTTTATTAAATTCTTGAATGAAAGCCTTAGTTAAGCCTAAAGAATAATCTGTTGTTTGATCAGTAACCACAACAGCTTTTTTATAATGAAGTTTATTTCTTATATAATTTGCCAATGAAGAACCTTGAAAACTATCTGTAAAACAAACTCTACTTGCATAATGTTTTTTGTTTAAAATTTTATCAGCTGTTGCAGCTGGAGCTACAACGGGAATCTTTTTTTCTTCTCCAATTCTTATAACTTGTAAAGTATTTGCTGTAATCATTTCTCCGATTAAGGCTTGAACTTTATTTTGTGAAACAAGTCTTGTGCTTGCATTTGCACTTTCGATTTTATCGCCTTTTGTATCTACTATTATGAGATTGATTGTATCGCCATTGTCTAAAGTGTTTTTCATAGAATTTGCAATTTTTATACCATCTAAAGCACTTTGTCCATAAGCAGCAGTAGCTCCAGTTAAAGGAAGAACGACGCCGATATTTATTTCTTTTGCTTGCAAGATATTTGCAATTACAAATGATAATATAGTAATGCTAATTTTTTTCATAACTATACCTTTCAAGGATTAATAATAGTTTTGTAATTTTGCTTTTGTTCTTGTATTTCTTTAATAACCACAGAACGACTCACATTTCCACTTTTATCGATACTTATAATTCCACCAACACCTTCAAAATTTAAAGTGGAATGAATTTTATCATTGATACATTGGGCAGTAAGAGTTTTAAGACACTCATTCATTGCATTTACCATCACATAATAAGCATCAGCACCCATAGCAGAAAATGCTGGAAGTTCTTTTGTATTATGCTCTTTTTCGTATGCTTGTATAAAATCTTTTGATAAATTAGTAGGTGGATTATTATAATCAAAACTATCTGTAAAAATTACACCATTAACTGCATCTCCACCAAGCTCTATAAAAGTTTTATTATTAACTCCATCTCCTGCACTTAAAAGCTTGTTAAAACCTACAGCTTTTGCTTGTCTAGCGATTAAAGCAGCTTCAGGATGGTAAATTGGCATATAAACAAAATCAGGATTGATGTTTTTTAATTGAGACACAATAGCTTTAAAATCTTTATCTCCAGATGATATGATTAATTTTTTGAGTATTTTTCCACCATTTCTTTTAAATTCTTTTTCAAATGCTTTGGCAAGTCCCAAAGAATAAACATTGCTTTGATCAACAATAATAGCAACACTTCTTAAATTTAAGTTTTGATAAGCATAATTTGCAAATTTATCACCTTGAAAGCTATCCATAAAGCAAACTCTGCTTGCATAAGTTTTTTTGTCTAAAAGCTTATCACCTGATGCAACAGGAGCTATGGCTGGAATTTTTCTTTCTTCGGCTATAGATAAAACCTGCATAGTATTTGGAGTTACTGCCTCACCGATTAATCCTAATACTTTATCTTGCGATATTAATCTAATTGTAGCATTTGCACTTTCAATTTTATCACCTTTAGTGTCAATTGCTATGATTTTAACATTACTTCCATTTTTTAGATTTGGATTAAGTGAATTTGCAAGTTTAATACCCTCATAAACATCATTACCATAAGCTGCTAAAGATCCTGTTAATGGCAATACAACACCTATTTTTACTTCTGCGCCATACATAAAATTCATACAAAGTAAGCTCGCTAATATAATAAGCTTTTTTTTCATCAAATACTCCTTAGTTTATTTTAAAAATATCCCATGTTTAGTTTTAGTTTTTGGTTCTTCTTCTAATAATTCTTCTTGATTTAATTCTATGGAAAAGTTTTGCCCTTTTAGGTAAGCAATTATATAATCTATATCATCATCACTTAATCTTCTTGCATAAATTCCCATTTGAATATTGTCTGCACTAGAGTTAGGATAATACCCGTTTGCATAATCTTTTAGCGATCCTTTAATTTGTGCAGGAGTTAAATTTCTAATAGATTTTTTCCCATAACTAGTTTTTTCGCCATTATCTCCATGACATACATTGCATTTATTGATAAAATATATTTCTTTGGATTTTTGCATATCATAATCAGTATTACCATTAAACGTATATGTTAGTAAAGATTTAACATTAAATGCTAATAAAGAATTAGTAAAAAATAAAATAAATAAGATTAATCGTAACATAATTAGAAATACCTTTATTCTATCAAAAATGATCGCTGATTATATCTAAAAAAGATAAATAATAAACAATTAGTTTTTTTATATAAAAATTAATAATTTAAATTTAAATTATGTAAAATTTGTGCTAGTGTTAGCTTTTGTTTTGAGTTTAAAATATTTTTTGGTAACTAGTTTGATTTTTATAATCTTTAATTTATGTAAAGAACATATAATAATATTGGATTCTTAAAATAAATGAGGTTTAAAATGCCAACTACGATTTTATTATTAGAAGATGATATAAATTTGGGTGAAATTGTAAGCGAATTTTTAGAAGATGAAGGTTATGTAGTAACCTTAGTGGATAATGCTGATGATGCACAAAATTATGCTTATGAAAAAAATTATGACCTATGGATACTAGATGTCAAGGTTCCACAAGGCGATGGATTTAGTGTTTTAAAAAAGTTAAGAGAAGCTGGAAAATATACTCCTGCTATTTTTATGACTTCTTTAAATACCACTCTTGATTTGCAAAAGGGTTTTGAAAGCGGTTGTGATGATTATATTAAAAAACCTTTTGAATTAGAGGAACTTAAAGTTAGAATTTGTGCAATTTTAAAGAGATCTTTTGCTCATAAATGCGAAGATTATGAAGATCTTGGAAATGGTTTTAAATTTGCACTTATTTCACAGATTTTATATCACAATGATAAACCTTTATCCTTACCTTTAAAAGAAATAAAATTATTGTCATTATTGATTAAAAATAAAGGAAAATTTATTGATACTTCTCGTATTTTTGAAGAAATTTGGGAATTTGATCAAGAACCAAGTGAGCTTAGCTTAAGAGCATATATAAAAAATTTGAGAAAACTTTTGGGTAAAAATAGTATTATAAATCAAAGGGGTAGAGGATATTCTTATGTATGAAGCTAGGCAAGTTGCGTGGCAAATACTTTCTTTGTATCTTATTAGTATGGGCAGTGTGCTTGTAATTTTATTTGGAATATGGTATGCAAAGCTTACAAAAGAGCTAGTAAATGATTATGAATTAGAATTAAGACAAAAACATCATTTTTTAATCTCACAAATAGAAAAATATCGTTTTGAACCCATAGAAATAAGTGCTAAAAAAATTTCACAAATTTTTAATATTAAATTTTCTATTTTTGATAGGACAAAAGTATATTTTTCTAATTTAGATTTTCCCGCACAGACTTTATTTTTTAAATTAAATAATACAAATATTTATAATAATGATAAATTAATTTATGTAGCTGATATTCAGTTAAATAATTTTTTTTTAGATAATTCTCAAAATCACAATACTTTAAATGTTTTAGGTAATATTAATCGTTTAAGGGTATTAATACAAGGGAATGATATTTCAAAGGAGTTGAATTTTATAAGATTTAAAGTTGCATTTGTGATGATTTTTTCATTAATTTGTATGAGTGTTATAGGATATTTTATATTGCAATTTGCTTTAAAACCTTTGGAATTAAAGATAAGATTTTTAAATAATTTTATCAAAGATACTACCCATGAGATAAATACTCCAATTAGCGTTATTTTAATGAGTATAGAAAATTTAGAACATAAGTATAATCTTGATGAAGTTAAAGCATTAAAGCGTGTTAAAATAGCGGCTTTAACATTAAGTCATATTTATTCTGATTTAATTTTTTTAAATTTTCCGCAAACTCATCTTTCAGAATGGATTTTTTTAAAAGATTTAATTAAAGAAAGAATGGAATATTTTAAGATATTTTTAGAGCAAAAGAATATTACGCTAGAGCTTATTTTAGAAGATAATGTAAAAATATTTATTAACAAAGAGCAGTTTTTAAAAATGTTTGATAATCTTATAGGTAATGCTATAAAATATAACACAAGAAATGGTTATATTAAGCTTGAGCTTCATAAAGAAAGATTACTTATTGAAGATAGCGGTTGTGGTATATCTAAGGAAAATTTAAATAATATATTTGATCGCTATGCTAGGTTTAATGAGGATCAAGGTGGATTTGGAATAGGGCTTTGGCTGATAAAAAAAATATGTGATGAATACCATATAAATATAGAAGTAAAAAGTGAGGTAGGGAAAGGAAGTTGTTTTATTTTAACTTGGAAAAACTAATTATTTATTGCTCATTTTAGCCTTTTCCCTTGCATTGATTAAAGTTGTAATGAAATTTGAAATTTCTTTTGTGTCTTGAGTATTAAGTGGGGTTATTTGTTGATTTAAAATTTGAGTTACTAGAAGTTCATTGCTTAAGTCATTGTCTGAAAATTCTCTTGCTTTTTGTAAAATTTTTAAAACTTCTAAATTTTTTACTTCATACATTTTATATTTTATCCTTTAAATAAATAGCGCTTACAATACGTTTTGAAGTTTGATTTCTTCTGTATGAAAAAAATCTTTCATCTTCAAAAGTGCAGATGTTAATATCTAAAATTTTAGATATACCTAGTGCATTTGCTTGAAATTTGATTATTTTTTTAAGATCAAGTTTGTTTTCTTTTATAAATTGAGAAAAATTTTTTTTAGCATAATGTAAAATTTCTCCGTCAATTTCATAATTTTGAGCACAAATTCCAGCAGAAATAATGAGTTGGATATCTCCTGGAATGCTTTGAAATTGGGTTTGCATTTTTATAATGGTTTGTTTTAAAATATTTTGAAAACTACCTTGCCTACCTGAATGCAAGGCGGCTATGACTTTTTTATTTTGATCATATAAGAGTATGGGCAAGCAATCAGCGCTTAAGATACATAAGGCTGTATTTTTTAAAGAGCTTATGACTCCATCACAATTTATATTAAAATTTTCTTTGTAAGTAGTTGTAATATTTGAGTGAATCTGATTTAAAAATACACAGGTTTGAATATTTGTATCAAAATTAAATACACTAGTATTAATAATTTGTTTTTTAAAAACACTATAATCTTTATCAAAAGCAACGAAAGCTTTTATAAAATCGTTTTCTAATAAAGTGATGAAATCTGATCGATTTGTTGCCATGTGATATTTTTTTTATTATGTATTTGCTTGTAAATATAGCGTGCTAAAAGATCACTTTCTAAATTTACTCTTCTTTTTAAGGTATAGTTTTTAAACAACGTTTCATTAAGAGTAATAGGAATAATAGTTAAACGAAAGGAACTATCAAATACTTCATTAATTGTCAAACTCACTCCATCAACTCCTATGCTTCCTTTATTTGCTATTAATGGCATAATATCTTGTGGTGCTGCTATATAAAAGTCTATTCCATTTTCATTTGGCTGAATTTTTATAATTTCTCCTATTGCATCTATGTGTCCTTGCATTAAATGGCCATCAATCTTATCTCCATATCTTAAGGCAGGTTCTATATGAACACGATTTTTTAAATTTTCTGTAGCAATATGAGTTCTACTTTCATAAGAAAGTTCAACACTAAAACCATCATCGTGAATTTGGATTACACTTAAGCAGGCTCCATTTATTGCTATGCTATCACCCAAATTTGGTTTATATTGTGCATTTAAAGTGAGAATATGATTTTTATAAGACTTTACAAAAGCTAATTCTCTAATAAGCCCATTAAACATTGAAAAAACCTCATTTTTGTGCTAATTCTATCTAAAATTTATAAATTTAGTTTTAAGTGCTTTATTGAAAAAAATATTATATAATTTACGCCTTTTTATGAATTTTAAAGGCAAAATATGTTCGATATTATTGTAATAGGTGGTGGCCATGCTGGGATTGAAGCAAGTGCGGCAACAGCTAGAATGGGTAAAAAAACTTTACTTTTAACAACTTTGATAGAACAAATCGGTGCAACAAGTTGCAATCCTGCTATAGGTGGATTAGCTAAAGGACATTTAGTAAAAGAACTTGATGCTATGGGTGGTTTGATGGGACAAATTACTGATGAAGTAGGAATTCAGTTTAGAATTTTAAATGAAAGTAAAGGCGTAGCTGTGCGAGGAAGTAGGGCGCAAATTGATATGGACGCTTATAGAATTTGTGCTAGGAATAAGCTTTTAAAATTAAATAATTTAGAAATTTCACAAGAACAAGTTTTATCTTTAATTATTGAAAACAATGTAATTATGGGTGTAAAAACAAATTTAGAAAATACATATTTTGCAAAAAAAATTATTTTAACAACTGGGACTTTTTTAAATGGAATCATTCATATAGGAGAAACTAAACTTCAATCAGGTAGGGTAGGAGAGCTTTCTGCTATAAATTTAGGAGAATGCTTAAAACAAAGTGGCTTGAAAATAGGGAGATTAAAAACTGGAACTTGTCCGCGAGTAGATTCTAAAAGTATTGATTTTAGTAAATTAGAAATTCAATATGGTGATGAAAATCCTAAAGCTTTTAGTTTTAAAACGCAACATTTTAAGCCAAATCAACTTCCTTGTTACATAGCAAGAACAAATTCAAATACACATAAAATTATAAAAGATAATTTTTATAGAGCTCCGCTTTTTACAGGACAGATTGAGGGTATAGGTCCTAGATATTGTCCTTCTATAGAGGATAAAATTAATCGTTTTAGTGATAAAGAAAGTCATCATTTGTTTATTGAACCACAAACTAAAGATGCAACAGAATACTATATAAATGGTTTTTCTACCTCGCTACCTTATGAAGTTCAAATTGCTATGTTGCAAAGTATTGAGGGTTTTGAAAATGCAAAAATTACTCGTTTTGGCTATGCTATAGAGTATGATTACGTTGATCCAACAGAATTAAGACATACATTAGAAACTAAAAAAATTAGTAATTTATATTGTGCTGGACAAATTAACGGAACAACTGGTTATGAAGAAGCTGCAGTGCAAGGGTTTATTGCAGGAATTAATGCGGTTTTAGCAATTGATAATAAAGAAGAATTTATATTAAGAAGAGATGAAGCTTATATAGGTGTTTTGATTGATGATTTGGTAATTAAAGGAACTAAAGAACCTTATAGAATGTTTACTTCAAGAGCTGAATATAGATTGCTTTTGCGAGAAGAAAATGCTATTTTAAGACTTGGAATATATGGATATAAATTTGGGCTTTTAAGCAATGAAGAATTTGCATATATAAGTGCCATTAAAAAAAATGTGCAAAAAGGTCTTGAATACTTATTGCAAACTTCTTGGACTCCAAGTAATGCAAATAATGATTTTTTACAAGATGTTAATGAAGAAAAAATTACTTCTATTGTAACTTTACAAAAAATTGTTGCAAGATCAAGTTTTAATATAGAAAAATTAAAAGTTTTAGATGTAATATTTAAGGATATGGACGAATATTCATTAAATGAAATTTTAAATGAGGCAAAGTATTATCACTATATAATTATGCAAAAGGCACAAATTGAAAAAATGAAATATCTAAGTGATTTTAAAATTCCTGTAAATTTTGATTTTACAAAGGTGAGCGGGTTAAGTAATGAGGTGATTGAAAAATTGCAAAAATTTAATCCACCAACTATTTATGCAGCTTCTCAAATTAGCGGTATTACTCCAGCTGCATTAGATATTTTACATATTTATATAAAAATGCAAAAGTAAATTTAGATAATTTATAATTTTTTTATTTTGTTATCATAGTTATTTGAAAGAAAAAATTTATTATTTTTACGATACACTACGCCTCTTACACTAAAGATTAATTAAAAATAAAGGAAGTATTATGGCTACATCTGAGAGTAGGCGAAGTTTTATGGGATTTGCCTTTGGAACAGTAGCTGCTGTGGGTGGTGCTTTTTCATTAGTTGCAATGAAAAAGACTTGGGATCCGTTGCCAAGTGTTAAAGCAGCAGGAGTTACGATTGTTGATCTTACTGGAATGAAAGAAGGTGAATTAAGGACTATTGAGTGGCGTAAAAAACCAATTTTCATTTTAAAAAAAGATTCTGAAATGCCAAGAGATAGTAAAAGAGATGTCGTTGTAGGTGATGTTGCTTATACTGTAGTGATAGGACTTTGCACGCATTTAGGCTGTATCCCAGCTTATGCACCTAGTGAAAGATTATTTAAGTGTGCCTGTCACGGGGGCGAATTTGACACAAGTGGTAAAAATGTATTTGGTCCTCCTCCAAGACCTTTAGATATTCCACCTTTTAGAATTGATGGAACAAAATTAGTTTTAGGTGAAGAAGGTCCAGAATATAAAAAAATGATGGCGGAGGCTTAAGATGGCACAAATTAAGAAGGCTAATGGTATTATAGATTGGCTTGATCAAAGACTAGCTGTAAATAAACTTTTTAATGTTTTGATGGCACAATATTGGATACCAAAACAAATCAATTTCTTATGGGCAATGGGTGTTATATTAACAACACTTTTTTCGGTATTGTTTATTTCGGGGTTATTTTTATTGATGTATTATAAACCCGATGTTGGCTTAGCTTTTGATAGTGTTAATAAAACTATCATGCAAGAAGTTGAGTATGGATGGTTATGGCGTCATATGCACGGAGTTGCTGCTTCTGTTATATTTTTAATTATTTACATTCATATGCTTACTGGAATTTATTATGGCTCTTATAAGAGAGGTCGTGAAATGATTTGGGTGAGTGGAATGTTATTGTTTGTTGTATTTTCAGCAGAGGCATTTAGTGGTTATATGCTACCTTGGGGACAGATGAGTTTTTGGGCAGCTCAAGTTATTACTAATCTTTTTGGTGGAATTCCATTTATCGGTGATGAATTAGTTATTTGGATAAGAGGTGATTTCGCAGTTTCAGATCCAACTTTGACAAGATTTTTTATGCTTCATGTTTGTTTATTACCTGTAGTAATATTAACAATAATAGCTTTTCATTTTTATTCATTGAGAATTCCTCATGTTAATAATGAGATTTCAGAGGAACTTGATTTTGATTTAGAAGCTGAAAAATATTTAGCAGGCGATACTAAGGGTTCTAAAGTTATACCTTTTTGGCCAGGATTCTTGTCTAAAGATTTTATGTATATTTCATTTTTTATGATTTTCTTTTTCTATTTAGTAAGTTTTAATTTTGATTTTGCAATGGATCCTATAAATTTTGAACCTGCAAATCCTTTAAAAACCCCAGCACATATTTATCCTGAATGGTATTTTTTATGGAGTTATGAAGTTTTAAGAGGATTTTTCTTTGATATTGGAAGTATTAAGGCTTTTGATATAGGTCTTTTAGCTTTTGGTATAGCTCAAATTATTTTCTTTTTATTACCATGGCTTGATAGAAGCGATGTTGTAAAACCAGCACACGAAAGACCATTATTTTTTATATGGTTTTGGATTTTACTAATAGATATGATTATATTAACTATCTATGGAAAACTTCCTCCAACAGGGATTAATGCATGGATAGGATTTTATGCTTCTATAGTGTTTTTACTATTATTGTTAGTCATTTTACCAATTATTACAATTATGGAAAGAAAAAGGGGATGATGATGAGGGAATTAAAGATATTTTTCGTAGTTGTATTTTTTACTGGCTTAGTATATTGGGGGGTAGAACCTTTTGCGCATTCTGTTATGAATCCTCCTTCTACTCCTGTAACGTTTAATTTTGCAAAAGCAGATGAGGAATTTTTAAAACAAGAAATCATCACAAAAACGAAAGCATTAGAAGAGATTAAGACAAGTGGCAACGAAAAAGCTATTATGAATTCTCAAAAAGCTTTAGATACAGCGATACAACGAGAAGAGCAAGTTAAACAAATATGGGATAAAGTTTCAAAAATTGATTTTTCAAAAGGCGATGCAAAGAAAGGGAGAGAAATTTTTGAGGGAAATTGTATAGCTTGTCATGGTATAAAAGCTGCTGGAATTCCTGCTAGTATTACAGACTCTTCTTCTTTTGGTGTAACCCCGCCTGATTTAAGTGATGCTGGTGATATTTATGATGAAAAATTTTTAGCTGCACTAATTATAGATCCTGTTAATGCTATGCAAATTTCACATAAATTTAATGATGAAAAGCCTTTCGTGATGCCTGCATATCCTTTAAGCGGTGATGAGACTCAAGATAATAATGATTTGGCAAATTTAATAGCATTCTTAAAAAATACGGCAACTAATTATGAAAAAGATTTTGAAGCAAAATTGAAAGTTCAATTAGAGAAAAAATATGCTAAAAAACAAGATTTATCAGATACAGATAAAGCAGCTTTAATTGTAAAAGAAATTAATTTTGCAAAAGACAAGCAAGTTTTTGAAAATGCTTGTGGAAGATGTCATGATGTAAAATATGATGGTTTTGTTTCTAGTTCTAATATGAGTGATTTAAAGAATTATCTTGGTATAATTCCTCCTGATTTGTCAATGATGATTCGCTCTAAAGGAGAGCACTATCTTAATATTTTCATTAATGAACCACAAAAGAAAATTCACGGAACTGCTATGCCTAGAGTTGGTTTGAATGAAAAATCACAAACTCAAGTTATTAATTATCTTGAAAAGGTTGGAGATAGCAAAAAAGAAGAAAGAGAAAAAACTGGAATTTATGTTATGATTTTCTTCGTGATTTTAAGTATTTTTGCTATTGGCTGGAAGCGAACAATTTGGTCAAAACTTCATTAATATTTTTTCTTACTACTATCTTAGTAGTAAGATTTATTATTTTAAAATTTATTAAGCTTATTTAATATTTTATCTTTTAATGCTAATTGACAAAATTGGCATTAGTTTTTATCTGCATTTATAAAATTTTTAATTAAAACACGTTTATAAATTTATTTATAATATTAAATTTATTTTTTTGAAATATTTAGGAATTTTACTTAGCAATCTTTGACTTAAAAAAGAATTTAATTTAATGGTTATTGTAAA
>NZ_JAHHTD010000022.1 GCF_020024835.1 Campylobacter sp.
GTCTTAAAATTTCTTTTTTATTTTCTAAATCTAAATTTAAAAATTCTTTATCTTTTAAAATTTCTTTTATATCCACTCTATAATCTAAAAATGCTTTAGATTCTAAATCCTTATAGATTGCTTCTAGCTCTTTTTCATCATTTGAGTTTTGAATTTTTTCTTTATAGAGAGCATTAAGTGGCATAAATTCAGCATAAACGAAACTCCCTCCGCCTTGCCAATTTAAAGCCTTGCTAATGCCTCCTTGCTCGCCATCAATGACTTTTTTAAGTCTTTCTTTTGTGATGGATTCTATATAGTCCATTTGCTCTATGCCTATAAAACGGCGTTTCATTTTCATAGCTACGGCTAAAGTCGTCCCACTACCTGCGAAAAAGTCCATTACAAGATCGTTTTCTTGGGTGGTGTGTTCTAAAATCGTAGCAATCAAACTTTCAGGTTTTGCATTTTTAAATATTTCTGCAAATCCTAGCGGGATCAATTCTTTAGTAGCAACTTGATTCATATAAGCATTATCTACAAAAACCAAACTATCAAAAGTTTTTTGTGTCGTTTTCAAATCCTTTAAATAACGCTTATAAATAAAACCTCTCTCATTTTCTTTATGCTCCTTTTTAAAGCAAATCCGCCCTTCATCTATATGCTTTTGCATAGTTTTTTGTGAAAAACGCCAAAACATACCTACAGGCGGATAATCCACTTTGCCTGTATAAGGATTTTTTATAGCAAAATATCCTGTTTCTTTATTTCCACTTTTTGCACTAGGATTATCACTTATCCAAGCTCCATTAGGATCGTTATCAGAATTTTTATATTTACTTAAATCCTTTTCTCCGCCGAGTAAATTTATCATCTCTTTATTTTTTGCATAACATAATAAAAACTCGTGCTGATAATTTAAACCTACTTTTGCATCATTTGTTGTGCTTTTTGTTTTGCGTATAAAATCGCCTACAAAATTCTCTCTACCAAAAATTTCATCCATTAAAACTTTACAATAATGCACTTCGTGATCATCTAAATTCACAAAAATCACGCCATCATCACTTAAAAATTCCCTTGCTACTTCAAGGCGATTTTTCATAAAAGTTAGCCAAGTAGAGTGATTAAAGCGATCGTTATAATTAAAGCTATCATTTCCTGTGTTATAAGGCGGATCGATATAAATTAGTTTAACTTTTTTAGCAAATTTGCTTTTGAGTGAGTGTAAAGCAAGTAAGTTATTACCTTTTATAAGTAAATTTGGCTTATCTTTTAAAGTGGTCTCATCCCCCCCCCCCCAATAAATTCAAAATTTGATAATGCTTTTTTGCTAAATAGGGCGTCGATTTCATCACTAGCTAAGATTTCATTGAAAAATATTTCTTTTGATTTTTCATCATCTTTACTTTGACTCCCTTTTATAACCCCGTCTTTATAAGCAAAATTTAGCACTACTTCATTATTTGTCTTTAAAAAGCCCTTTGTTTTGAAGCTAAGTCCTATTTTGTTTGCATAAGTGCTAAAGCTACCGCTTAAATTTCTAAGATCTAAAAATGTCAAAAAATCATCGAGTTTAAAAATCAAAGTATTTTTACAAGTTATAAAAAATCTCTTTTTAAATTCATCTTTATACTCACCTTCTAAAAGATAATCTAGTAATTTTTCATCATAATTTTGTGCTAAATTTCTAAGATTTCCTAAAGTTTCAAAATGATTTTCTAAATTTTTTAATAATTCATTTTGCATATATACTCCTATCTATAAAATGGACTTTTAAAGTGTAAATATTTATAAATTGTCCTTTTGGTAATTATATCAAAGATGTTTTTTAATAAAATTGAATAAAAATACATTCTAAAATATTCTTAAGTTTATCTTAGTATCGCAAGGCTGTTAGATTTAATTTTGTTAATTTATACTTAAAGCTTTAATTTATCGGAGTCTTTTAATGCTTTTGTTACTAAAATTTCTTTTATCTGGTGAAAGAATACATAAGTGTAAATTATAATACCTGATTAAGAAAATATTAGTTAAGATAGCAAGAATATAATCATTAAAATCACGATTTATAAAGGGTCTTTATGGGCGAGTGATTTTAGATTATAACGATTTTACAATTTAAGGAATAAAAATGCAAATTAGTGCAAGAAATGTTTTTTCAGGAAAGATAGTGGAGTTAGTTGCAGGTGCGGTAAATACAGAGGTAGTATTAGAGTTAAAAAATGGGATAAAAATTGTTTCAATCATAACTAAAAATTCTATGGAAAATTTAGATCTTAAAGTTGGCAAAGAAGTAAAAGCTATTATCAAATCAACATCAGTTATGTTAAGCAATGATAAAGATCTTAAAATTAGTGCAAGAAATATCTTAAAAGGTAAAATTGCAAATATAAACAAAGGTGCAGTTAGTGCTGAAGTTGGTTTAGATTTAGGAGAAAATCAAATTTTAACATCATTGATCACATTAAATTCTGCTCAAAATATCGATTTTAAAGTCGGTGATGAGGTTTGTGGAATCATCAAATCAACTTCAGTAATGATAGGTTTATAAGTCAATAAACTTATGCTTACTTAAGCAAAGAATATTTTAAAATCGCTAAGTTCTAAAATATTCTTAAGCTTCTTTTGGCATTGTAAGGATATTAGATTTTATATCTACTAAAATAAGCTTTCTTTTAATCTTAAGTAAATTTAAGTTTAAATATTTTATTTTCACTTTTATGAAAATCTATATTTTCCTTGCTTTTTAGACACTACTTTTATCAATAAATTTTAGCTTTCATACTTGCTTTTAATAAGGATTAGTTAGATTTAAATACTCTTATAGTAGTTTAGTGAGAGAATGCAAAATGGTGGCTCCGATTGGACTTGAACCAACGACCACCACCATGTCAAGGTGGTGCTCTACCAACTGAGCTACGGAACCATTAAGGTAAAAATTATATAAAAATTTTTTTATAATGTGCTTAAAATGATTATGTTTTATGTTTTTTTATTTGTGCTAACCATAAATTTAATTGTTGTTCAAATCCTATATTTTTACTATGATAAAATTTCAAGTCTTTTTCTAAATATTTTTGTTTAACCCAGCCTCCAAAATTATGTGGATAAAGGTAGTTTTTTCTTTGAGGATTGTTATTATCAAGATAAGGTAGGATTTTTAAAGCAGGATTATTTTTGACATAATCTAAAGCCTTATTTATAGCTAGATAACTTGAATTTGATTTAGGAGAGCTTGCTAAAAATACTACACATTGTGCTAAGATGATTTTAGCTTCAGGATAACCTATGTTTTTAACTGCTATGAGTGTGCTTGTGGCTAAATTTAAGGCTTGGGGATTGGCATTAGAGATATCTTCACTAGCAAAAATAACTAATCTTCTAGCTATAAAATCAGCACTTTCTCCGTCATTGATTAATCTAGCAAGATAATACAAGCTAGCATCTATATCGCTTCCTCTTAAGCTTTTAATTAGAGAACTTAAGAGTTTATAATGCATATCTTTGCTTGAAGCACCATCGCTTAAAACATTTGATCTTAATTTTTTTAAAGTTTGAAGTTTTATATGTAAAGGATCAAGGGCTAATGCAAATTCGCATAAATTTAAAAAACTTCTTGCGTCATTTGCACTTGAATTGATTAAAAAATCTTTAGCATTATCATCAATTGTGCAGTTTAATTCTTTTTGCACTCTTAAGGCTAATTTTTCTAAATCTTGATAACTTAAACCTTGAAATTCAAAAAGCATACTTCTGCTTCTAATACCAGAAGTTAATGCAAAATAAGGATTTTCAGTGCTTGCACCTATAAAAATACAATGTTGATTTTCTAGCGGGACTAAAAGCATTTCTTGTTGAGTTTTTGAAAGTCTATGAATTTCATCTATGAAAATTAAAGGCTTATAGAGTGAATTTTCATATTGATTTATCACTTTTCTTAAATCATCAAGTTTAAAATTTCCTCCATCAAATTCATAAAAATCAAGTTTAAAATCAAAAGCTATAGCTCTAGCAAAAGAAGTTTTCCCACATCCTGCTGGTCCAAAAAATATGCTATGCGGAAGTTTTGAAAGAGATATAAATTTTTTAAAAATTTCTACTAAATTTTCTTGCCCTAAAACTTCATTAAGAGTTTTAGGACGGAATTTGAGGCTTAGATTACTCATTAATATGACATAAAATCTACTTGCTTGCCATTTATGATTGTTTTTACATCAGTTTTGTTTGAATCATCATAAATTAAATCAAATACATAAGTTCCATTTTGATCTACAAAATAGGTATCAAAATTTTTTAAATTATTGATAATTTGACTTGGAAGTAGTTGAGATTGAATGTGAATTTGGCTTTTTACTGAATTATCTTTAACGATAGTTTGACCATTTGCGGTAAATTTTTTATTTTCTTTTGAAAATGAGAAATCATCTAGTAAAATTTGAGGATTACTTTGGAAAAAATTATCGATTAAAGAAAACAAATGAACTTGAGAATTTTGTATTATTTTATCATAAGCTTCTTTGGAAATGTTTTTAAAATCTATAGCTAAGGCCATATCATCTAAGATAAAATTATTTTGTAAAAGTTGTAATTTTTCAAGATTTACTTTTAAGGCATTGTCATAATTATTTTGTGAATTTGTTGTAGTTTTTGTTTGGATATTTAATTTTTTTAAGATTATTTCATTTAAAAAATTTATATTTTCTATTGTTGTATTTTGTTCGCTATTGCGTGCAGGATTGAAAATATCTTCAAATTTTAATTTATTTATAGGAGTTTCAAAAATTTTTATATTTTTTAATTCTATTACTTCATCATCTTGAGATGATTGCTTAAAAAAGATGTAATTAGCATTTAGTTGCATATTATCTACAAAAATATCATTACCATTGATGATAAGATTTAAATCTTTTACAACAATATCTGTATCATTATATGTGGTATTAAGATCGCTTAATTTCGCATTTGCTATGATTTTGTTGTTTAATTTTGTGTTAATGAGTATTTTTAAAATTTCTTCATTAGGAAATACATTTTTTAAATCTTCATTTTCATTGAAAATTGAAATTTTTACGTTATTGCTTGTTAAAATGATATTAGAAAAATCAACTTGAGCTTTAAAGCTATAGGAAGGATCGTTAAAAATTATTCTAAATTCTCCCTTAGAATTTAATAATCCTTTAGTGTAATTTACGTCTTTTATTTTATAATAAGATGTATTTTTACTGATATAAGAAAATACTTTTTCATTTAAAGAATTCATATAAAAACTTGAAGCAAAAAATAAAATAAATGCTAAAACTACTATACCCGCGATAATTTTTTTCATTAAATACCCTTTTTAAATTTAGTTTTAAAATTATATATTGATTTTACAAACTGATGATAATATTTTGTTTATATTTAGACATTGCTTAACTTTATTTTTTATAATTTAGCATTTAAATTAAGAAAGGAATGTATGAAACTCTTCGGAACAGATGGCGTTCGCGGTAAAGCGGGGGAATTTTTAGACTCTTTTTTAGCAATGCGTTTAGCTATGGCAGCAGGAATTTATTTTAAAGATAAGGCAGTTACTAATAGTATTTTAGTAGGAAAAGATACTAGAAGAAGTGGATATATGATAGAAAATGCTATTGTTTCAGGACTAACTTCCATAGGCTATAATGTCATAGAGATAGGTCCTATGCCAACTCCAGCGATTGCTTTTTTAACTGAAGATATGCGATGTGATGCTGGGATTATGATTTCTGCGTCGCATAATCCTTACTACGATAATGGCATTAAATTCTTTGACGCACACGGCAATAAACTTGATGAACAAGCAGAATCTCACATAGAAGAAATTTATTTTAATGATAAATTAATAGAAGAAGCAAAAACGATTAAATCCCAAATTGGTCAAGCAAAAAGAATTGATGATGTTGTTGGTAGATATATTGTTTCTATTAAAAATTCTTTTCCTAAAAATTTAACTCTTAAATCTTTACGTATAGTGCTTGATGTAGCTAATGGGGCAGCTTATAAAGTAGCACCAACTATTTTTAAAGAGCTAGGTGCTGATGTAATTGTAATTAATGATAAGCCTAATGGCTTAAATATCAATGACAATTGCGGTGCTTTACACCCTTTAAATTTAGCTTTAGAGGTAAAAAAATTTAGAGCTGATGTTGGTTTTGCTTTTGATGGAGATGCTGATCGTTTAGTTGTGGTTGATGAGAAAGGTGAGGTAGCTCACGGAGATAGTTTGATCGGAGTATTGGCTTTGTTTTTAAAAAAGCAAGGCAAGTTAAAATCAAGTGTTATTAGCACTATTATGAGTAATGGTGCTTTGGGAGAATTTTTAAACAAACACAAAATTAAACACAAAATTTGCAATGTCGGCGATAAATATGTGTTAGAAAAATTAAAAGAATGTGAAGGAAATTTTGGTGGCGAGCAAAGTGGCCATATTATTTTTAGTGATTATGCTAAAACTGGAGATGGCTTAGTAGCAGCTTTGCAATTTAGTGCTTTAATGCTTAGCGAAGAAAAGAATGCAAGTGAAATTTTAAATCAAATAAAACCTTATCCACAACTTTTGCATAATCTTAAAATTTCGCAAAAGAAAGATTTATCTCAAATAGAAGGCTTGCAAGCTTTAAAACAAGATTTGCAAAAGAAAGGAATTTCAAGTTTATTTAGATATTCAGGAACTGAAAATTTAATACGTTTATTGTTAGAAGCAAAAGATACAAAGCTTTTAGAAAAACAAATGAAAGAAGTAGAAAATTTCTTTATGAAAGCACTTAATGCTTAAAATTTTTTCTTTAAAATTTTGGTTGATTTTTATTTTTGTTTTTATTCTTGATCAAGTTAGCAAGTATGTATTTTTGCAAGGATTTACGTATAAAGGTGAATTTTTTGATTTGATTTTGACTTATAATACAGGCGTTGCTTTTTCTATGTTTGCTTTTTTAGGCGAGTATTTAAAATATATACAACTTGTTTTTATTTTGTTTTTATTTTGCTACTTGCTTTATCAAAAGGAATTTTTAACAACTCATATTGTAGCTTTTGCAATAATGTTAAGTGCAGGATGTTCTAATTTACTCGATAGATTTATACATATTGGAGTGGTTGATTTTGTTTTTTGGCACAAATGGTTTGAATTTGCTGTTTTTAATTTTGCCGATGTTATGATAAATGTTAGTGTTGCTTTGATTTTAATAAAAGAAATTTTTAATAAAGGAAGAAAATGTTAGATTTTTTAAATGAATGGTATTTATGGATTAAAATGGTCCATTATTTAGCTTTTGTATCTTGGATGGCTGGAATGTTTTATTTGCCAAGACTTTTTGTATATCATAGCGAATATAACCATAATAAAAATTTTGTTGATGTGGTAAAAATTCAAGAGAGAAAATTATATTTTTATATACAAACTCCAGCTATGATAGCTACCATAATAACAGGTGCTTTAATGATAATGGCTAATAAATATGTGATGGTTGGTGGATATATGCACGTAAAATTAACTTGTGCATTGCTTTTGATTATTTATCATTTTCAAAATTATTATTATTTAAGACAACTTCACAATGATACGTGTAAAAAAAGCGGGAAGTTTTTTAGAATTTATAATGAAATACCAACAATTTTATTTATCATTATAGCCATTATGATGGTAGTAAAACCATTTTAAAGCAAAGTATTTTGCTTTAAAATATTTATTTTTGTCCTATGTAAATAAAATGCTGCACACTTCCTTCAAAATTATATAAATTCATAAGCTCATAATCTCCCCAAAATAAAGGCTTAAAAGGTTCAAAGCTATTTTTTAAATCTTGTATATCTTTAGTAAATCTCATATAAGTTGAGCTATTTAATCTCCCTGTGTGTTTAACTTCACATAATCCATTTTCTAAAGCCTCACTTCTTTCAAAAGCACTATATCCTTTATCACTCATCATAGTTGCAAAAATTATCGCTCCGTCATTGCACATATCATAAAATTCTTGTATGGTATTTTTAAAATCATCTAAAGGTAGATAATACAGACTTTGATTTGCAAAAATTAAATCCATTTTTTCATTAAATAAATTTTTTATGCTAGCATTAGGTTTGATGACATAAAAATTGTTTTCATTTATATTTGTATCATTTTTCCAAGTGGTATTTAAACTTTCTACTATATCAACGCCAAAAGTTTTAAAACCTTTTGTTTGAAGATACTTAGAATGAATTCCATTGCCACAACCAAAATCAAGCACATTTCCAGTAGTTTTTTGAAGTTTATATTTTAGAATTCTTTCATAAAATCTTATTACGTGCCCATCAGGATATTGCAAGCCATAGTTTTCTTGGTCGTATTTTTGGGTATAAGCTTTTAAAGAATTGTCAATCATAAATTTGCTCCTTGCATATTTTGATGACAATTATATATATATATATATATATAAAGGCTTAAAATTTCATATTATTAATTAAAGGATCAACATTTTCATACATAATATTAATACGTTCTTTATCTTTAATACGCTTATCGTCTCGAAATACAGCACGCACTAAATCCATACCAGTATAAAAATCTTTCATTAAGACCATAAATAAATAATACCCAAATTCGCTTGCATACAAGATATTTTTATCTTGTATTATTGCCTTGCTTGCTTTAAGCCCTAAAAGTTCTATGAAAAGTTCTTTTTCAATGTTGCAATTTAAAATTTTATTAAATTGATTAATTGCAACTTTTCCAGTAAATATTTCTGTTAAAAATGCGTATTTTATAATTTCTTTTTTGCTAAATTTTACTTTAGCGATATTGGCATTTTGTTTTTCTTGTATCAATTTAGAATAATCATTTAAATTAAAGGCGTTTATTAAAAGCTCTCCGTCTAAAAAACTAAAAGCCCCGCTGCCAACACCTAAATACTCACGATGAGAGCTTACGTATTCATCATTAAAATTGCTTTTTTCTAAAGAGAAAGACCACGCATTATTTCTTTCATAATCCTTAAAATAATCTACTATTGTGTTATAAAATTCTAATTCATTATCTTGAAAACTTACTCCTAAAGTTTTAGCAATATTATCTTTAGTGAGATTTGATTTCATAAGCGGGTAAGTGGTGATTTGTTGAGGTTTTAAATTCTTTGCAATTTCTAAATCTTTTAATAACTGCTCCTTAGTTTGACTTGGGAAATTAAAAATTAAATCAAGGCTTGTAATAGGAAGTATCCCTATAGCTTTAGAAAGCTTTGCTTGAAGCTCTTTGCTTGAGCCAAATTTATCGTATCTAGCCACTTTTTTTAAAATATCATCATTAAAACTTTGCACTCCACAACTTAAACGATCAATTAAACCTATAAATATTTTTAATTTTTCAGGCTTTATATGATTAGGATCTGTTTCACAAGAAATTTCTTTTATATTGAAAAGCTTTTTGCAAAGTTCTAAAGTTTTAGCTAATTCTTCTTCATTAATTAAAGTCGTCCCTCCGCCAATATACATAGAGGTAAAATCAAATCCTTTGCATTTTACTTGTTTAATTTCTTCTCTTAAGCTTTTAAAATATTTTTTTGCTAAATTTTCATCATAGTGGTATTTATGAAAGCTACAATATGGACAAAAAGTATGGCAAAATGGTATATGTATATAAAGCATATAAGATTTATCTATATTTGCCTTTTTGTCTTGTCCGTTTTTTAAAAGTTGCACATTAAAACCATTTTTTAAGGATTTTTGCATAGTTTTGTGCGAGTAAAAAAACGCTATTTTTTGTAAAAAATTCATATTTAGCCTAAAATATTGAATTATAATTATCTAAAAAAGGTAATAATTAATATTATTTTTTGAAAGTTTAAATATGAAAAATTTATACATTGTTTTGTTTATTTTAGTATCTATGTTATTTAGCATTTTAAATAGTGCTCCTTTAGATGAAATTTTCCAAGATGTTAATGTTTCAGGTAGTGTGCGTTATCGTTTTGAGCATAACAATCCAAAAAACAAAAATAAAAGCAACTTGCGTCAAAGAATTCAAATGCATTAATATCAAATAAATTTAATTATTATAAAAGTTATTTTTTAGATTTTCTTCCATTTCTTTGATATTGTTTTTTGAATTATCTTTTGCATTAAATCCGCCACCAAAAGCTTTTATAACATCTACAATAGAATTTGCTAACTCATAAGAAGAATTAGTATAAGAAAGTTTTGCATTAAGATAATTTCTTTGATCTTGTAAATAATCAGCTAAATTTATTACGCCACTTTCATATTTTAAACTAGATATTTCATAAATTTTACTTTGAGCTAAAAATAAATTCTTGTAATTTTTTTCATTTTCATAATAGCTTTTGCGATTAAACAAGGCAAGTTGGATTTCTGCAAAAGCTTTTCTTAAAGTATTTTCATATTGTAAAAAAGCTTCATCTTTGCTAAGTTTTGCAATATTTACATTATTATAAATTTCACCCCAATGAAAAATAGGCATCATAAAATTTCCAGCTACGCCCCAAGTTCCACTACCATTTTTGACCAATAAATCTAAGTCTTTGCTATCATATCCTAAGAGTCCAGTTAAAGAAAGATTTGGCAAAAATGCACTTCTTGCAACACCCACAAGATAGTTTTTCTCTTCAAGTATTTTTAAGCTACTTTGAATGTCAGGTCTTTGAAGTAAAATTTCACTTCCTATTCCTTGAGGTATATTGATGTCATATTGTCCAATCTTTGTATAATTAATGCCATTATAGAGTATATCATCAATGTCATTTGAAGTTAATATTTTTAAAGCTTTAATATTGCTTTCTTTTTGAATTTTAGCATTTGTAAGTAGGATTTTAGAATTATCAAGTTCTACTTTAAATTTATTTAACTCATATTCGCCTATAACGCCTATTTTAAAAAGTTCTAGTTTTAAATTATAAGTATTTTGATAGCTTTGGACATTTTCTTCTAAAATTTTAATTTGCTCACTCAAGCTTGCTATGTTAAAATAAGTTTTTGTAACATTAGAAATCAAACTAAGTCTAGCACTTTCATAGTCAAATTCACTTGCTTGAAGTTTTGATTTTGAAGCACCATAATTATCTCTGTATTTTCCCCAAAGATCAACTTCATAACTTAAATTTAAACCCAATTTAAAATCATTTGCATAGATAAATTTTTTGCTTTTATTACTTGGAGCATTAATACTAGTTTTAGATCTTGCACCTTCTGCACTGCCATCAAGTTTAGGAAATATATCGCTTCTTGATATACCCAAAGCTTCATAGGCTTTTTGTAAATTTATATAAGCTATTTGCAAATCGTTATTGTTTTTTAAAGCTTGTTCTACTAGAAGATTTAGATTATCATCATTAAACATCTTCCACCATTGTGTATTGATACTAATATTTTCATCTAAGCTTTTAGTGTAATTTACATCAGCTATTTTTAAACTAGGTTTTAAACTACAAGCTGTTATAAGAAAACAACTTATGAAGATTAGGATTTTACGCATTTGTTTTACCTCTTTTAGTATCTAGCCATTTGTTAAAACTTTCTAGTATATAGAAAAACAAAGGCACAAAAAATATCGCAATAGTAGAAGCAGCTATCATACCACCTATAACACCTGTGCCTATAGCGTGGCGACTTGCACTTCCTGCTCCATAAGCGAAAAATAAAGGTAAAATACCACAAATAAATGCTAATGAAGTCATAACAATAGGTCTAAATCTTAATTTTGCTGCATTAACAGCAGATTCAAAGATACTTTTACCTTTTTGTAAATGTTCTTCCATAGCAAATTCTACGATTAAGATTGCATTTTTAGCAGAAAGTCCTATAAGAAGCAAAAGTCCTGTTTGAAAATATATATCATTTTCTAAACCTCTAAGCCATACAAAAAGCAATGAACCAAAGACTGCAAATGGAACAGCGGTAATAACTGCTAGAGGCATTAGCCATCTTTCATATTGTGCTGCTAAAATTAAGAAAACAAACAAAAGTCCCAATGCAAATGCAACTGAACCTGTTCCACTGCTTGTTACTTCTTGATAAGCTGATCCTGACCATGCTATGGAGTATTCTTCGCCTAAAGTTTCTTTTGCAATTGCAGCGATTGTGTCTATAGCTTGACCTGAAGTATATCCAGTCGCAGGATCACCTTGCACTAGTGCTGATGGAAACATATTAAAACGTTTTACATCATCAGGACCAACACTTCTTGATAATGTTAATATACTATCAAGTGCAATCATTGAGCCATTTTTTGATCGAACAAAAATATTTTTTAAAGCATTTTGTGTATTCCTAAAATCACCAATAGCACTAATATTAACGCGATAATTTTTTCCTAACATAGAAAAATCATTAACATAATAAGTCCCTATGGTTGCATTTAAAGTGCTAAATATATCGTTTAAATTTAAATCATAAAGTTTTATTTTATCACGATTAATTTCTAATTTTAATTGAGGAAAATTAGTATCTAATGTCGTTCTTACGTTTTTAAGTCCTGGGTGTTTATTTGCTGCTTCAATTAATTTATTTACATCAATTTGAATTTCATCATAACTTTTTCCATTACGATTTTGCACATACATTTCAAAGCCACCAGTTAAGCTTAAGCCTTGTATTGGTGGTGGATTTATAAAGAATGATTGAGAGTTAGGATTTAGAAAGTATTGTCTATTATACATATTGGTTATATCAAAACTACTTACATTTCTATTATTCCAATCTTTTAAATTGACAAACATTGTCCCTGTATTTTCTTTTAAAGAGCCTGTAAAAAGGTCATATCCTATAAGTGCTACTATATTGGCAATATTTTCATTTTTTCCTATTTCTTTAGACATAGTATCCATTACTTGTGTAGTTCTACTTAAAGAAGAAGCAGCTGGTAAATTTACAACAGATAAAAAACTTCCTTGATCTTCATTAGGGACTAAAGAATGAGGAACTATTTTGAATAATCCAACTAATCCTACTAAAAATATAACAAATACAAGAACAAATCTTATCGTTCTTTTTAGCATATATGCTACGCCTGCACCAAAAATATTAATAGACCAATCAAATATATCATTAAATTTTTTTACAAAATAAAATGGCTTGTTTTCATTTCTTCTTAAAAACATAGCACATAAAGACGGAGTTAAAGTGAGTGCAACAAAGCCTGATATAGTAACAGATATTGCTAAGGTAATAGCAAATTGCCTTTGAATTTCTCCTACAAATCCTGATACAAAAGAAACAGGTATAAATACAGCACAAAGCACAAGAACGATAGAAACTACTGGAGCAGCAACTTCATCCATAGCCTTAATAGCTGCATCTTTTATGCTTATATTGGGATCTTCGTGTATAATTCTATCTATATTTTCTACAACAATAATAGCATCATCAACAACTATGCCAATGGCTAAAACTAATGCAAATAAAGTTAATAAATTTATACTAAAACCTAGCACATAAAGCCCTGCAAAAGTCCCTAAAATAGATACTGGAACAGCTATCATTGGGATTATAGTTGAACGGAAATTTTTTAAAAATAGATACATTACAACTACAACAAGAAGTAATGCTTCAAAGAATGTTTTTATCACTTCTTTTATAGATGCTTTGATGAATAAAGTTGTATTATAAGGCACTTTATAAGCTAAGCCTTCTGGAAAATTTTTAGAGAGCTCTTGAAATTTAGCTTGTATTAATTCTGCTGTATTGACTGCATTAGCACCTGTTTGTAAGAAAATTAATATAGGCGTAGCACTACTTCCGTTTAATCTACCATTAAAGGTATATTCTCTTGATCCTAAGCCAACTTCTGCTACGTCTTTTAATCTTAAAAGCGAACCATCAGCATTGCCTCGTAAAATAATATTTTCAAATTCTTTAGGATTTTCTAATCTTCCTTGCATAGTTACTGAATACACATAAGGAGATCGTTCTACTACAGGTTCTTGTCCTATTTTACCTGTAGCGTATTGAGTATTTTGTTCTTTTACTGCGGTAATTACATCTGCTGCGGTAATTTGATATTTATTGAGCAAATCAGGATTTAGCCAAATTCTCATAGAATAATCCCTAGAACCCATAGCAATTGCATTTCCAACTCCAGGAACTCTAGCAAGATCATCTAAAATATTTAAAGCAACGTAATTATACACATCTAGTGCATTCATAGAACCATCAGGCGAATATAATGTCGCAACCTCTAAGATACTAGAACCTGTTTTTTTAACACTTATTCCAGTTTTTTTAACATTTTCAGGAAGTTTTGCCATAGCGGCTGAAATTCTATTATTTACATCTACTGTCGCTTGATCAGGATCAGTTCCTATATTAAAGTATATACTTAAACTCATTTCACCTGAGGAGCTTGAGGTTGAGTCCATATAAATCATATTTTCAACGCCATTAATTGCATCTTCGAGTGGAATAGCAACGGTTTGTGCGATAGTTTGTGCATCAGCACCTGCATAAGTAGCACTTACTTTAACTACTGGAGGTGTTAAAGAAGGATATTGTTCTACAGGTAAAGAATAAAGCCCAATAATTCCAGTGAGTGAAATTATAATAGCAACAACACTAGCAAACACCGGTCTTTCTATAAAAAATTTAGAAAACATTATTGATTCCCCGCTATGCTAACACTTGCACCAGGTCGAATTTTTTTAAAATTATTGATAATAACCTTATCTCCATTTTTTAAACCCGTATCAATGATGGCTTTATCTGATGTTTGATAAATCACATTAACAATAGTTTTGACTACTTTTCCATCTACTAAGGTATATACAAAAGTAATGCTATCATCTTGCAAAAGTGCAACTTGTGGAATTTCAAAACCATCTTTTTGAACAAAACCTTTAACAACCACATTTGCAAATGAACCAGGCATTAAATTTGAAATATTATTATCAAATATAGCTTTAGCCTTTACTCCACCACTATTTGTATCTATAACATTATCTATAAAATACAATTTTCCATCATAAAATTCACTACCTACTTGTGCTTTAACTTGAACATTTTCTAATTGCCAATTTCCATCTTTTATATTTTTATTCATATTAATTTTATCTACATCTGAAATATAAAAATCTGCATATATAGGATTGATATTTGTAATACGCACAAGTTCTGTATTTGAAGCATTAACATAATCACCTATATCCATAAGGCTATCTCCTAAAATACCATTAAATGGTGCGCTTACTATAGTGTATTTTAGATCTAATTTTGCATTAGCAAGCTTTGCTCTAGAACTTTCTAAAGTAGCTTTAGTAGAGTTAAATTTGGCTAAACTCGCATCGAATTCTTTTTGGGAAATAGCGTTTTTTTCTATCAATATACTATCTCTTTCAAAATTTTTTTGTGCATCTTCAAAATTTGCTTTTGCAACTAATGTATCTGCATATGCGACATCTACATTAGCCTGATATTTATCAGGTTCAATTAAAAATAATTTATCACCTTTTTTTACAGCTTGACCACTTCTAAAATATTTTTTTTTGATTTCACCGCTAACTTTTGGTTTAATTATGACATCTAAATCAGTATTTAACCTCGCAGGATAAGAAAACTCTAAAGGCAAATCTTGACTTTGCATTGTTATGACATTTACTGGTTGGGGTGGGAGTTGTTTTTTTTGGACTTTTTTCTCATCTAAGCAAGCTGTTAAAAATAAAAAAGCACATAAAATAATAATTTTAGTTTTCATTGAATTCCTTAATAAACAAATAATTCTTAAAAATGTAATTAAAATTACAAAAATATTTTGACAAATTTTAACAATTTTAAGTTAATTAAAATTAACAATACCTTGTGTAAAAAGCTTAACAATTTTTTGTGCATATGCTTTTTGTTGTTTTTTATTCATAGAAATTTGATTTGCAAATGTGCTTTGTATAAAAAAAGAACCTCTAAGCATAGCGCAAAAAGTATGACTTAAAAATTTTGCATTTTTTGCTATGTCTTTATTTTCTTTTGAAAATCTTTGTTGGAGTATAAAATTTATATTTGTTTTGTTATCGCCTTTTAACCATTTCATAAAATCTATTTTTTCATTATAAACTTCAGAGTATAAAAGTCTTGTTATGGCTATGGTTTTTGAGTTATTAAAAATTTCAAGATAAGCTAACGCAAAATAATATAAAAAATCTTCTAAATTATCATCATCTTTAGCTTGCATATGATCGTTAAAAATTTTTAAAAAGTGGTTTTGAGCAAAATCATTTAAAACAGCTTCAAATAACCCTTCTTTGTTTTTATAATGTTCATACACAGAAGAAAAAGAACCCCCAGTTTCTTTAATGATATCTTTAAGACTTGTTGATTCATAGCCATTTTTTAAAAATGATTCTGCAGCGATTTGTTTTATTTTTTCAAGTCGCACTTGTGATTTTGAGCTAATTTTTTTATCCATATTTATTTATTATTTAATGAAGAATTTTTAGGATAAACAAAATTACTTTTTCTAAAAACGACTATTTTATCATCATCAAGTGCATAAGCTTTAATCACTATAGGAATAATACTATCCTTGCGATTATTATTTGCAAGTCTTTTTTTAGCTTTTAATACCACTATTTGTTTATTTTTTTCTCCAGCATTTAATACAAATGGCTTTTTAGGTTTTATAATTTCTAAACTTTCTTCCATATTGCTTAAATTTACATCAAAATAGTATTTATGTGGTTTATTATCTGTATTTTGAAATAAAAACACATAAGCATTAGTAACTTCTACTTCATTGTGAGTTTTTGTTATTTGATATAGTTCGCTTGAGCGATTAATATTTAAGAGCATATTTTCTTTTTTATTTCCCATTAGTGCTAGTATAGCAAATACAATGCACAAAATTATTAAATATCCAATCGTTCTAAATCTAAAATATTTTACCTTTTGTGTATTTTCTATAGCTTTAGCACTTGTCCAGCTAATTAAACTTGGACGATTAAATTTTGCTTGAACTTTAGAGCACGCATCAACACATTCAAGGCAATTAATACACTCAAGTTGCATACCTTGTCGTATATCTATGTGAGTTGGGCAAATTTTCACACAGGCTTCACATCCTATACATTCTCCTTGAGGAGGTTTTTTGTAAAGTTTTGTGTGCTTATTATATATTATCCCACCTCTTTTATCATTGTAGATTACTTGGATTGTGTTATTATCAAACATAACAGATTGGATTCTTGCATAAGGACATACGTAAATACAAAAGTTTTCAGCTAAATAAACAATGTCAAAACTAAAAGCTAAAGAAGTGCAAAATAAAATTCCTAAAAGCAATAAATGATCTTTAGGATTTTGCATATAAGTAAAAAATTCTTCAGGTGGGATAAAATACCACAAAAAAGCACTCATCATAATAAGAGAAAACATATAAAATATCACAATACTTAAGATCTTTTTTATAAAAGATCCTTGTGCTATTTTTTGTTTATTTTCAACACTTTTATAAATTTTTAAAATTTTAGTTTGCAAAAGATCTCTGTAGATTACTCTAGCCATAGTTTGGGGACAAACCCATGCACACCAAACTCTTCCTGCAAGTGTTGTTACAAAAAGTATCGTTAAAAATATACCCATAATTATAAAAGGCATAAGATATAATTCTTGTGTATTAAAAGCAACAAAAAATAAATTTAATTTTTTATGATCAAAACTTAGTAAGAAAAAATGATTTTCATTGATTTTAATAAAAGGTAGTAAAATAAAAATTATTATAGATACGACATAAGTTATATATCTTTTTTTAGTAAAATTTGTAACATAATTACTCATCAAGTATCCTTTATGGATTTAACTCATATAATTTTAATCTTATAAAAATTAAAACATTCTTTACTTTATATTACCAATAATTTATTTTTCATATACACCTTTACATTTGCTATCATAAATATGATATAATCTCATTCCCCATAAATTTTAATGAAAGGTGGTGAGGGTCGTGCCAGGAATTAAGGTGCATCCTAATGAGTCTTTTGATGAGGCATATAGAAAATTTAAAAAGCAAGTAGATAGGAATTTAGTTGTTACTGAAGTTCGTGCTAGAAGATTTTTCGAGCCTATGACTGAAATTCGTAAAAAACAGAAAATTTCAGCTCGTAAAAAAATGCTTAAAAGACTTTATATGCTTAGACGCTACGAGTCAAGACTCTAGTATTAGCAAAAGCCGAGTGATCGGCTTTATCTTAAAATATTATGTTTTTTTCTATCTTAATCATTCATTTTTTTGGACTTTTATTACCAGGACCTGATTTTTTATTAGTGAGCTCTTATGCTTTGAAAAATGGTATTAAAAATGCTTTAAAAGCAAGCTTTGGCGTGAGTGTTGCTATGAGTGTTTGGATTATTTTTTCTATACTCGGATTAAGTGTAATATTTCATCAATTTCCATTTTTGCAAGTAGTTTTATCAAGTTGTGGTGCTTTTTATCTTTTATATTTAGCTTTTATTGTTTATAAAAATGCAAAAAATGGTAAATTAAAAATGCAATATATTTTTACATCTCCGTTTTTTAATGGATTTTTAACTAATTTATCAAATCCAAAAGCAATTTTTTACTTTGCTAGCGTATTTTCAAATTTTAATTTTGATACAATGCAAAATATTGTGTTTATTATGATGATAGTATTATTTTTAGAAACTCTTATATATTTTTCGCTTGTGAGTATTTTATTTTCAAATACTTTTATAGTTAAATTTTATGAGAAAAATTTAAAATCAATTGATTATCTTAGTGCTTTTATATTTTTTATTTTTGCATTTTATATTTTGTTGGATAATTTATATTCTTTTGCTAAATAGTGATTATTTTTTGTTAATATATTCATTAGGAAATTAAATTTTTATATTTATCTAGGAAGTATTATGAAATACATAAAAACTATATTAAAACTTAGTATGATAAGCGGTATGGCTGCTATTAGCTCGGGTGCTTTGATTGCTTGTGGTGGGTCAAATACGGATTCAAATAGTGCTTTAAATCAAGCAAATACACAAGGTGCTTTTGTTATCATTGAAGAAACTGCACCAAATCAATACAAAATAAAAGATCAATTTCCAAGTGATGAAACTAGAGTTGTATTAAAGCAATTAGACGGCACTGAAAGAGTATTAAGCAAAGAAGAAATGGATAAGCTTATACAAGAAGAAGCTGCAAAAATTGATAATGGAACTTCAAATTTAACTAATCCTAATGGCACTCAAATGAGTAGCGGAGGACTTTCTTTAGGTGAAACATTGCTTGCAAGTGCAGCTGGAGCTATACTTGGTAGTTGGATTGGTTCAAAACTTTTTAATAATCAAAATTTTACTAATAGACAAAGAGGAGCTTTTTCTAATCAAAGTGCTTATCAACGAAGTGTAAATAGCTTTAATAAAGCTGGAGCGACTCCAAATTCTAGCACAGCTACTAAAAAATCTGGATTTTTTAGTGGTGGATCAAAAACTAGTTCCCAAAAATCTTTTAGTTCATAGTTACAAGGAAAAATATGAAATTTTTAAAAGTAAATCCTTTGGAAAAATCTTATTTAGATAAAATTGGTTTTTCGTGGCATACAGATACAGACGGAAGTGATTATTTAGATTCAAATTTAGTGTGTGTTAGTGAAGATGAAGTTAAGGCATATTATGAAGCAGCTAATGAGCTTTATGATATGTTTGTAGCAGCAGCACAAGAGGTTATTGATAATAATCGTTTTGATGAACTTGGTATCCCATTTAATTTAGTAGAAGCTATAAAGATGAGTTGGGAAAATGAAGTGCATTGGCATTTATATGGGAGGTTTGATTTTGCAGGTGGTTTAGATGGACAGCCTATCAAACTTATAGAATTTAATGCTGATACGCCAACATCTTTGTTTGAAAGTGCTATTTTGCAATGGGCTATTTTAAAACAAAATAATTTAGATGAAAGTTCTCAATTTAATAATATTTATGAAGCTTTGAAAGATAATTTTAAAAGATTAGTTGTTTTAGATGAAGATATAAATGATTTTGAAAAGTATTATGAAGGTTGGAAAATTTTATTCTCTTCTATTGCAGGTAGTGATGAGGATATGATTACAACAAAACTTTTAGCATATATTGCTCAAGAAGCAGGTTTTGAAAGTGAATTTTCCTATATTGATGAGGTGGAATTTTCACCTGAGGGGATTTTCAAAAATGATGTTAATTTTGAATATTTTTTTAAATTAATACCTTGGGAAAGTATAGCTATAGAAGAGGGCGAACTTGCAATGCTTTTAACACAAATTATGCAAAATCAAAAAGCCATTATTTTAAATCCTGCTTATACTTTACTTTTTCAAAGTAAGGGCATAATGAAAATTTTGTGGGAGCTTTATCCACATCATCATTTATTATTAGAAACAGATGATAAGCCTTTAATAGAAAAAAAATGTGTTAAAAAGCCGGTTTTTGGTAGAGAAGGTGCTAATATTTCTATTATAGAATCAAATGGTGATGTTAGTTTTCAAACAGATGGAGATTATAAAAATAATCGTTTTGTATATCAAGAATTTACCAACTTCAATCAAAATGATAATATGTATTATCAAGCAGGAGTTTTCTTTGCTTATGAGGGTTGTGGTTTGGGTTTTAGAAAAGGAGGTCTCGTGCTTGATAATTATTCTAAATTTGTAGGTCATATTGTAAAATGAAAATAGTGTGTCTTGATGCTTCCACTTTAGGAGGGGCAGATTTATCGATTTTTAAAGAATTTGGCGAGCTAGAAGTTTATGATTTAACTTCAAAAGAAGATGTTATTGCAAGAATTTCTAATGCTCAAGTGGTGATGATTAATAAAATAATCATCGATAAAGAAGTGATGGATCAAACAAATTTAAAGCTTATTTTGCAACTTAGCACAGGTGTTAATAACATTGATATGTCTTATGCAAAACAAAAAGGTATAGTGGTTAAAAATGCTGTTGGGTATTCTACTAAAAGTGTTTTAGGCCACACTTTTGCTTTAATATTAGCTTTTTTAAATCATATTCCATATTATGATAAATGGAGTAAAGAGGGAAAATGGTGTAAAAGCCCTATATTTACGGATTTTAGTAGAACTTTGCATTCTTTAGATGGAAAAAAACATGGTATTATAGGACTTGGAACTATAGGAAAAGAAGTCGCACAAACTTCTATGCTTTTTGGATCTAGTGTGTATTATTATTCTACTTCGGGTGCTAATTTTGATAAACAATACAAAAAAGTAAGTCTTGAAGAGCTTTTAACAATATGTGATGTAATCAGTATCCACGCACCTTTAAATGAAAAAACTAAGAATTTAATTACAAAAAAAGAATTAAAACTTCTTAAAGATGGAGCAATTTTGATTAATGTGGGTCGTGGTGGTATAATCAATGAAGATGATTTAGCTTGGGCTATAGACGCAAAAAATATTAAGGCTGGGCTTGATGTGCTAGAGATTGAACCTATGATAAAAAATCATTCTTTATCTCAAATAAAAAATAAAGAAAATTTAATTATTACTCCACATATTGCTTGGGCTAGTGCAGAGTCTATTCAAAATTTAATTCAAATAGTGTATAAAAATTTTAAGGAGTATATGGAAAATGGCAAATGAACATAGCTTTGATATAAGTGGAGAGATTGATAAGCAAGAATTAAAAAATGCTTTAGAGCAAGCTAAAAAAGAACTAGATAGTAGATATGATTTAAAAGGTATTAAAAGCGATATAGAGCTTAATGAAAAAGAAAGCATTTATAAGCTTGTTTGTTCTAGTGAGGCTAAAATTGAAGTCTTAAAAGATATAATTATTTCAAAACTTATTAAAAGAGGGATTAATCCTAATGGCATTAAGGAGTTAAATAAAGAAAGTGGGGCCAATTTTAGATTGGCCTTAAAAGTTAATGATGCCATTGACGCAGATAGTGCTAAAAAAATTAATAAAGCTATAAAAGATAGTAAATTAAAAGTAAGCTCAAGCATAAGAGGAAATGAGATTAGAGTAGTTGGAAAGCAAATTGATGATTTGCAAAGCGTAATGAAGGTAGTAAAAGATTTAAATTTAGAATTAAATCTTAGTTTTAAAAATTTAAAATGAAAAATATTTTAAAACAGGTATTTTTATTTTTTTTATGTATATTTTTAAGCTCGTGTGCTTTAAAAAATAAGATAAATTCACAGAGTGTTTTTGTTGTTTTGAAAACTCCGCAAATTAAATTTGCAGATTATGGTTTTTTGTATGAAAAAAATAAATCAATCATAATGGAGCTTTACAATACTTCCAAACCAGTGCTAGAATTAAAAATTACGGATAAAATTTGTATTAATGGCGTGTGTTATTTAAAGCAAAATTTTAATAAGAAGTTTTTTAATTACGAGTATTATGGTGATTTTTTACAAGAACTTATTAGCAAAAAACAGCTTTATAAAGGAAAAAATACAACCTTAACACCTTGTGGATTTAGTCAAAGATTAATGAGTAAAAACTATGATATTTTTTATGAAGTTTGTGATAATAATATGAGTTTTATAGATAAACAATCAAAGATTAAATTTAGTATAGTTTATACTAGTAATTAAAGGAAAAAATGCAAGAATTAAAATTATTTTTAAAAAATACCACAAAAAGTGATATATATCAGAATTTACAATGCAATGAAAATGAAGTATTGATTTTAAAACAATTGTGCAAAAATTATTTGCAAGCAAATGCAAGCATTAGTGCATATAGCTTACTTAGTGAAGTTTTTGGGCAAGAAGAATATCAATATCTTGATCATTTAAGTGATTTAAAAAATCTTATAGAAAAAGGTTTTATTATTCAAATTTTTTCTGATTTTAAAATAAGTAAGAATTCAAATTTAGTTTTAAATTTGCTTCAAAGTGATTTGAGTTTAAGTGAAGTATTTTTGCAGGTTTTAGAAAATAAACAAATTGATGATTTTTTAGAAGATGGTCCATATGAGGATTATACAGCGTATTTAAATGATGAATTTTTTAGAGTAGAGTTGTATCAAAGATTAAGATTTCTCATTCAAAATACTGCAAATATTAAAATTAAAGAAGATATAAAAAAATTTGAAAATTGTATCAAAAGGCGTCTAAGCAAAAGCAAAATAACCAATATTTTAGCAGATATATTCAAAGAGCATAATTTAAATAAAAAAGAACGTTTGATATTTATTAGTTTATTAAAAGAGGAGTATTTATTAAATACAGAAAATTCTTATAGTAGAGATTATAATTTTTTACTTCATTTAATTAGTGATGATGAAGATGATAAAAAACAAAACCAAATTTTATTAGATGAGGATTCTAAGCTTTTAAATTCTAATTTAATTGAAATGGACGAGTTTATAAATTCTTTAGGAGATATATCTAAAACTTTTTATTTGAGTGATGATATATTGCAAAAAATTGTTAATTTTAAAGAACCAAAGAAAAATAAAAGAATTCAATTAAAAAATCTAGTCCAAGAGCAAGATATTTTTGAATTGATAGAGCCAAATGTAGATATAAAAGATGTCATAATGCCTCAAAATACCAAGAAATTATTAGAGGATATTTTAAAACAGCAAGATAAAAAAGTGCTTGAAAGATTAAATAAATGGGGTATAAAAAATAACAAAAATATGGAAGCTAAGATTATTTTTTATGGTCCTGCTGGAACTGGTAAAACAATGAGTGCATTAAGTATGGCTAAGGCTATGAAAAAAATGGTATTAAGTTTTGATTGTTCTAAAATTTTAAGCAAATATGTAGGTGAAAGCGAGCAAAATGTTAGAAAAATTTTTGATACCTATAAAGAATTGTGTCAAAATAGCAAGCAAAATCCTATTTTACTTTTAAATGAAGCAGATCAATTTTTAAGCACTAGAATTGAAAGTAGTGGCGGTGCTGACAAGATGCACAATCAAATGCAAAATATTTTTTTAGAGCAAATTGAAAAATTTAATGGAGTGATAATAGCAACAACAAATTTCTTAGAAAGCTTAGATATAGCTTTTTCAAGAAGATTTGATTATAAAATAGAATTTAAAAAACCTGATTTTGATCAAAGATTAATGATATGGAAAAAATCATTACCTAAAAATGCGAAATTTGACACGAAATTTGATTTAAAAATTTTGGCAAATTATGATTTAAGCGGTGCGCAAATTGTAATGGTTGTAAAAAATACAGCATTAAAAGCTGCCATTGCAAAAGATGGCGTATTTAAAATGAGCTATTTTATGGAAACTATAGAGAAAGAATTGCAGTCTTCTTTTGATAAAAATAAAATAGTTGGTTTTCAACAATCACAATACATTTAAGTTATAAAATTAATTTTGATTTTTAAATATAATATAAACAAGATAAAGTATTAACTTTATCTTGTTTTGAGGCTTAGAATTTCTT
>NZ_JAHHTD010000023.1 GCF_020024835.1 Campylobacter sp.
ATGAAATATCATCAAATATATTTTTTTCTTTAAGTAAAATAAGATAATTATTAAAAAGTTCTTCTAAGATATTTAAATGTTCATCATATTGAGCATAAATATCATTATGGTATAAATCTTTTATACTTTTTTTACTAATACTTAATTCTTTAAAAAAACTAAATAAATAAGCATTATTTTTTAAAAATGCAAAAAAATTACTAGAAATTTTTAATTTTTCTTCTAAATTCTTTGTTTGTTCGCAAGCCTTTTTCATTAAAAGCAAACATTCATAATGACTTGCTTTATAATATGGAGAAAAAATTATTTTTTGCATAAAATCAGCCATACTCATAGCCTGATCAACTAACAAATTTTCTTTTAATTTACTTTCATAATATTTTCTTACAGCCCTTGAAGAGCTAAACACTAAAAGTTTCATTTTGTTTTTAAATAAAATTTAAAAAATCCCACACTATTAGCATTGTGAGTAATTTTTACAAGAAGTTGCCATAATCCTTCCTTTTTGATATCTAAATCAAAAATTAAGGAAGAATCAATTATTTTTGTTTTAACTTTTTCATCCATTTTGTTAGTATGTGGGCGAGTAAGCATAGCTTCTATTTTAAGATCTTTTAAATCATAATCTTTAGAATTATTTATGTCAATTTTAAGAATACTCTTTCCATTATTTATAAGATATACTATATTGTTTTTAGACTTAAAATTATCATTATTTAAAATTAATTTAAAATTTTTCTCAAATTCTTTTTGCTTATTTTGTATTTCATTGTAATTTAATTCTACATTTTGATAAGTATCAAAATAAAAATTATCTTCATAAACTGGAGCTTTACTTGCTATAAAAATCGTTACAATACAAGCAATCACAATAAATATTAACGAAATCAAAATTCCATAAGGCCAAAATGTTTTTTTACCTTCCATTTTTATCTTTTCCTTTTAAATCTTTTTTGAACTAACATCAAAATAGCTACACAAACAAAACCATAAATTAAAATTCTCATAATATTTAGAGTATCTCGATTTGAATTTCCGTAAAATGGTTTAATCTTAAAATAACTCGCAATCTGATCAGCAATATCTGCATAACCATTTAAAATTGCCGCATTATAAATATCTTTTTGCTTAGGATTTGCAAGTATAGGCAAAATAGTTCCTTTTTCAGGATAAGGACTTAAGACTTTTTCCTTATCAAAAAAAAATTTAGCATCTTCACTAGCAAAGATATCTACCCTATGAGAAATTTTAGAAAAAACCAATAAAACATAAGGTTTTGTTAAATTCTGCTCATATTTTTGAAGATATTCAAAACTTTTTGTATCGCTTAAAACTAAGGCTATATCAACTCCTGTCATTTTTTTAATTTGTTTTGAAGTGATACTTATATTTTGCTCAATAGAAGGATTTAAAATATTATCATTTAATAAAATTTCAGCATATGAAAAATTAATAAAACACATAAGAATGGCGATTAAAAAACCGCCTTCAAAAATACTTTTCATCCTATGTATAAGTGATTTGCAGTCAAAACCGACCAAGCTGTAATACCAGCTGTAATAATCAATCCGATTATAATAAGATACTCCATAATTTTTACCATAATCACTCCTTGATAATAATATGTTCTTCTTCTTTAGAATTAAACATTTTGATTTGTTCTGCATTTTTTAACTGATAAGGCTGTCGCATTACTTCTTGTTGAGCTTTAAGACCCCAAATAGTTAAACCAACTAAAATAGCTAATAACAAAATAGTTGCAATTAGCATTCCGCTCACTCCTGAAAGTGAAAAAACACATCTATTTTGATTTTCCATTACTCACCCTTTGAAAGAGAAATTACATATTCACCAACGGCTTCTTTTTGAAGTTCATTTAATATATCATCATTAAAATGTGGCATTTCACCTATATAACCTAATTTGCCACGATTTAAAACATCTACAACAAAATTAGCACTACCATAATTTGTAAGATTTGGAGCAACCATTTGTCCATCAAACACACCTGTGCCATTTTCACCATGACATGCTGCACAAATTGTAAAAAGTTCTTTTCCTTTTGCTACTAATTGTGGATTATCTGTTTTTTTAATAGCTGAAATTTCAGAAGCAACATAAGCAGCAATTGCAGGAATATCGGCTTCATCAATACCATTTTCAGTTGCACTTGGCATATTGCCCATAGGATAATTTAACCCTTTAGAGCCATTGGTAATAACTTCTATTAAACCTTCTTCTGAACCCCAAATATTAAGATTTTGCGCTTTACCATTAATACCATCACCAGTGATACCATGACATGATGAGCACTGAACTAAAAAAATATTTTTACCCATTTCTTTTTTATCTTCAACACTTAAATTTACAAATTTTTGTGCAAATTTTTTATTATGTGCTTGAACTTCTTCATTATATTCGCCAATTTGAGAATAACTATTTAGTGGATATCCCCAAATAAAATACCATATACACCAAATTATTGTTAAGAAAAACACTACAGCCCAACCAAGTGGTATGGGATTTTTAAACTCTCTTATACCATCCCAATTATGTTCACCTAATTCACCTTCGCTTTTGCTATCTTTTATATTCTTAAATAATTTTCCAACTACAACCAATGTAATCAAAATAATTAAAACAGCACCTATAAAAGACAATAAATTTACATTATCTTCTAAATTTAACCACTGCATCAAGCACTCCTTTTATTTTGCTCTAAAATACGATCGCAGATTTCATCATGTAAAGCTAAATCAGCGTATTGTTCATAATTTCTCTTACCCATTTTTTCAGATCTGTATAAATGAAACCAATAAGAATATAAAACCACTACTAAAAATACTACAAGAGCAAAAAAACCATAACCTTGCAATTCTCTTATTAGTTCTAAATTCATAATATTTATCCTTATTTTAAACTATTAAGATATGCAATTAATGCAACAATTTCTTTAATTTCGCCCTTTGCAAATGCATCTTTTACATCTTGATTTTTCATTTGATTTATTATCACTTGTGCTTCATTCATCACTTCAGCTTGTGCTTCCTCCCAGCTACCAAGTTTAATCCCATTTTCCGTATCATATGGCACATTAAAAACCTTTTTAACCGTCAAAGCCTCTGCATAGGCTGTTTGGATATTAGCATTATTATTAAACATATGTTTATACGCTGGCATAATTGATCCTGGAACCACTGAAACAGGATCCCACATATGATTTTCGTGCCAATTAGTTGTCCTAAAATTACCTACACGCAATAAATCAGGTCCAGTTCTTTTTGAACCCCATAAAAATGGCCTATCATATGCATATTCTCCACCAACTGAATACATACCATAACGATCTGTTTCGGACTTAAAAGGACGAATTAACTGAGAATGACAAGCATTGCAACTTTCCTTAATATAAATATGACGTCCTGCCAGCTGTAACACCGTGTAAGGCTTTTTACCTTCAATAGGTCTTGCATTTTGAGCAAAATCGGGTAAAACCTCTACAATACCCGCATAAGCAATAACCACAAATACTGCTACAGCAAAAAAGAATGGATTTTTCTCTAACCAACTAAACATAATTTTCCTCCTTATGCTGCCATAGGTGAAGCACTTTTTGGCTCTTTATCTAGCACTTTACCTACTACAATTGATTTGTAAATATTATAAATAAACATAAAAAAGCCTATCAAATACAATAATCCACCTACTGCTCTAATCCAATAATAAGGAATAATAGCTTCTACCGTATCAATAAAAGTATATAATAAATTTCCATATTCATCAGTGGCTCTCCACATCATACCCTGAGTGATACCTGCTATCCACATAGAGCTAAAATACAACACTATACCTGTAGTTTGTATCCAAAACTGAACTTCCATTAATGATTTGCTATAAAGCTCTCTTTTAAACATTCTTGGGATCATATGATAAAGCGCTGCCATAGTCATAAAACCAACCCAACCAAGCGTTCCATCATGCACATGTCCTGGAATCCAATCTGTAAAGTGTGCTAGTGCATTTACTGATTTAATAGAAAGAATTGGACCTTCTAAGGTTGAAAACATATAAAAAGTTGAAGCTAAAATCATAAATTTAATCAATGGATTTTCTCTTAATTGACTCCACTCACCTTTCATAGTAAGCAAAATATTAATTGCTGAACCCCAAGAAGGTAAGATAAGCACAACAGAAAAAACAGAACCCATAGTTTGCATCCAATCAGGCACGGTAGAGTAGATTAAATGGTGACCACCTGCCCATAAATAAACAAACATTAATCCCCAAAATGCAAACAATGATAATTTATAAGAAAAAACAGGTTGACCACTCTCTTTTGGTAAAAAATAATAAATTTGAGCAATAATTCCAACGGTGAACACAAAAGCAACAGCATTATGTCCATACCACCACTGAACTAATGCATCGTTTGTGCCTGCATACATTGATACACTATGCCACCAATCGCCCATTCCACTTACAAAATAAGTAGGAACTTCCATATTATTAAATAAATAAAGCATAGCAATACCTAAAAAAGTAGCAATATAATACCATAATGATACATACAAAGTCTTTTCTCGACGAATACCAATAAGTCCAAATATACTTACACCCCATAAAACCCAAACTAAAACTACTAATATATCTAATGGCCATTCAAGTTCAGCATATTCTTTTGAAGTACTTATACCTGCAAATAAGCTTATAACAGCAAAAACCATAGTAATTAAATAAAGCCAAAAATGTAATTTGCCAATAAACATTAAAAATGTTGATTCTGCCATACTAACTTTCAATACACGCTGACCAATATAATACCAAGTTGCCCAAATCCCTGATAGCATAAAACCAAAAATTACACCTGAAGTATGCAATGACCTAAGTCTTGAAAAAGTGCCATACTCACCAGCTAAATAATTTAAATCTGGATATGCCATCTGAAAAGCTATGAGTGTCCCAATAGCCATACCAATAATACCAAACAATAAAGTAGCAAACATAAAATACTTAGCTACCGTATAGTCGTAGTTTAATGCATTTCCTGGGTGCATTTTATCTCCTTATTTTTTTATACAAAAAAGAAATTACTTTATTCTATGATAAAAAATATCTTTTTTAGCTTAAAAATTTATTTTCTTAACAATTAGTTAATATAATTAATTTAAATAATTATGCTGTAAGCATAAAACCTATGTAAGTAAAATATAATCCATAAAACAATATAAGTATATAAGAAATTAATGCACTATTTTTTTGAAATTTTTCACTTAACATTTTACTAAAATATGCAATAAAAATCATACTAGGCAAAGTTGATAATCCAAAAAGTAACATAATGAAAGCAGAATCTAATACATTTTGCAAAGTAGCACCAAAAGCAACATAAAAATACACCAAACCGCAAGGAACAAAGCCATTTAAAAAGCCTAAAAATATAGTTCCTTTGAGTGATTTATAATGAATAATTTTCTTAATACTTTTTTTTATAATGTAATCAAAAACAAAAGAATATTCAATAAAAAATAAAAGCTTACCCCTAAAAATAAGTGCAAAAGCTAAAAATATCATAAATATTCCGATACAAAAAAACATCATTCCTTTCATAAATTCACTAAAAGAAAATAAAGTACCAAAATATCCAAAGAAAATTCCCAAACATACATAAGCAATAATTCTTGAAATATGATAAGAAAAAATCAACAATAAATATGGAAGTTTAATTTGATTTGTAAGCTGATTATAAGCTAAAATAAACCCTCCACACATTCCATAACAATGGCCAAAACTTGAAAGAAATGCTATACTGATTAATCCTATAAAATCTAAATTCACAAAAGTTCTAAAAATTCTCTAAAAATATATTTGCTTTCATGAGGCCCTGATGAACCTTCAGGATGGTGCTGGACAGAAATAATAGGATAATTTTTATATCTTACTCCTTCAACGTTATTACCAAATAAATTTCTATGTGTTATAGTAGCTATTTCTGAAATTTCTTCAGGAACGTTATAATTGTGATTTTGTGCTGTTATTTCAATAAAATTATTTGTAAGATTAATCACCGGATGATTAGCCCCGTGTTGTCCAAATTTCATTTTATAAGTTTCATAACCAAATGCATTGCTTAATAATTGATGTCCTAAACAAATTCCTAACATTGGAATTTTTGCTTGAATTAGATATTTAATTTGCAATATTTCTTCTTTTAATATTTTTGGTTCTCCTGGTCCATTAGATAAAAAAACTCCATGAATTAAGCCTTCTTGAAAAAGTTTGATAAGCTCTTTTGCTTTCACATTATATGGAAATACCTCAACCTCTAGACCAATATTTACAAGTTCATTGAGTATATTTTCTTTCACGCCATAGTCAATAACAGCGATTTTTTTACTACTTTTTTTACTTTTTTGATATGATTTTATCTTGTGATTCCATATACTTTTTTTATGAATATACGCATTCTTAGTGCTTACTTGAGCAACATAATTAACTTCATCAATTTTTGCACTACTAGCAAGTATTTGTTTTAATTCTTCTTTATCTTTAATTTCTGTTGAAATTACAGCCCTTAAGTTCCCATAATCTCTTATCATTTTTACTAAAAATCTAGTATCAATCTCGTAAAGTCCTATTTTTTGATGTCTTTTTAAGTAAGAATCTAAACTTTCTTTAGCTCTAAAATTTGAAAAACACTTACTTAGCTCTCTGATAATTACTCCACTAGCATATACTTGTTTGCATTCGCTATCATCATCATTAATACCAACAACACCTATCTCTGGCATAGAAAATACTATAAATTGTCCTGCATAAGAAGGATCTGAAATAATCTCTTGATATCCAGTCAAAGAAGTATTAAAAACTAACTCTCCAAAAAAAGTCCCATGTGCGCCGC
The DNA here is from genome assembly GCF_020024835.1 of Campylobacter sp. Classification (GTDB taxonomy): domain Bacteria; phylum Campylobacterota; class Campylobacteria; order Campylobacterales; family Campylobacteraceae; genus Campylobacter_D. The sequence continues at coordinate 6,899 of NZ_JAHHTD010000023.1, forward strand.
AAGCTTTAGCACTTAAAAAAATATCATTTTCTATATAAATATAAGCCTTCATAAAAGCCCTCTTTTACGGAGTTCTTCTTGATATAATTTTTCAAATACTAAATCATATTCTTCTGAACCAGGGATCAACTTTCTTTTATAGTTTGAAATTTTCTCATAAACTAAATCTTCTAATTTTTCATATTCTTTTAAATAAGTCATAATACTTGAAAAAATCAAATTTTTTACACGATTTTCAGAAACACTATAATTAATCAAATTTTCATTTACTAAGTTTTCCAAAATTTTATGTGCTAAATTATTATACCTATCCTCTTTATCTAATATAAATTTAAATTCATCTGCAAGTTTTTTTTTGATCATCCAAAACATATTTTTTCTATCAATTTGCATAAATTCGATTTCATCTTCTTGACTTTCTAAAAGCTCTTTTGTTTTTTCATCAAGCTTGCGTTCATTTAAGACGTCTATTTCTAAAATTTCCTTGGCAGTTTTAATTAATTTTTGACTATCATCTTTAATCTTAACAAAAGAAGAATTTGCTAAATCTAATATTATTTTATTTGCAATATAAGGTATATGAGCTGGTTTAATACGCATTGATTCACCCTTTTATTTTTAATTGAAATAATACTAAAAAAATATAAAAACTGCTTAAAAATTACTTTAAAGTTGTATTTTGATCTAAATTTTTTAACAATAACGTCAAATCAGACGCTTTTTTAGGATTCATTTTTGCCATAACTGAAGAAATTTTTCTAGGTTCTAGTGAAAGTAAAATTTTAGAAGCTTCATCATCATCCATTTCACTAAGTATGCTAGCTACAGCAGCATCTTTCATTTTTGAATAGATTTCAGTGATACGACCCATAGTTTTATCATTAATTACTTGGAGATTTTCTCTAGTAGCTTCTAAAATGCGTTCATTTTTTTCTTTAGTAATTTTAATTTCTTCTAAACTTGCATTAATATCTTTTTCCTTTTGAATTAAAGCTTGCATTTTTTCTTTTTGCAAAACTTCAAAAGAAGCTTTAAATGCCTCTAAATTTTGTCTAGCTTCATCATATTCTCTAATTTGATCTTGCATTTGTAGTTTTCTTGCTTCAAAATATTGCTCACAATTTTCCTCTGCACTAAGATAAAATATACATAAACTTAGTATTAAAATAACTTTTTTCACTAATTATCCTTATTAAAATGTCTTGTTATGGCAAGTTCATCTATAAATTTTTCTTCTTCTTTTTGTAATATCTTTTTTATCCTTTTAAATTCTTCATTTTCTAAAGCTTTCATTTTTTCAAACTCTAAATATGCTCTTTTGTAAAGATGATGATTATGTGCTAATTCTTTTTTCAACAAATCTAACTTTTGTTTAATAGATTTTTTTACATCTCTTGCAACTTCTTGCATTTTTAATGAAGATCTTAAAAGCATAATTGGACCTTTATCTGCTAAATTTAAATTTTCGCAAGTCTTTATAGCTTCTTTTAATTCTTCCTCACATTGTGATATTTTTTGTCTTGTTTTTGTTAAATTTGCTTCTGCCCCATCAAGTTCTTGTTTTCTTAGCTTTACTACAGAAGAATATTTACTTTTCATAAAATGATAGTATCATCTCTTTCAGGACTTGTTGAGATATATCCAACTTTAATTCCAACAAGCTCTTCTAAACGTTTAATATATTTTTTAGCATTCTCAGGCAATAAATCATAATCCCTAATTCCAGCAACTTTATCCCAACCTTCCATTACTTCATAAATTGGCTTCACATTTTCTAAATCGCATGGAACATAATCAATTTCCTTACCTTTATATTCATAAGCTTTGCAAATTTTAATACTTTCAAAACCATCTAAAACATCTAGCTTCATTAAAGATAAAAAATCAAGACCATTTAATCTCGCAGTATATTTTACAGCTACAGCATCAAACCAACCACATCTTCTCTTTCTGCCTGTACTTACACCAATTTCTTTACCGATAAGACCTATTTTTTCACCATCTTCGCTTAAATCCTCACTAGGAAAACCGCCATTTCCAACTCTAGTAGTGTAAGCTTTCACTATACCAATAATTTTTCCTATCTCTTTTGGATTTAATCCTAATCCACTCAATGCTCCTGCAGAAATAGTTGTAGAGCTAGTTACATAAGGATAAGTTCCATGATCAATATCAAGCATTGTTCCTTGTGCGCCTTCTAAAAGCACTTTTTTATCCTCATCTAATGCTTGCCAGAGCATTCTTGTCGTATCTGTAATAAATGGTGCTAAAATCTCTTTAAAACGTTTTAAATCTTGTAAAATTTCATCATAACTAGGCATAACAATATTTAACATATCAAAATAAGTCTTTTTAATTTCAAAATCTTTCATCAAATTTTCACAAAGTTTTTCAGGCTCTAAAAGCTCTCCAATCCTATGGCCATTACGACTTATTTTATCTTCATAGCTTGGTCCTATACCTTTACCTGTTGTTCCTATAGCTTTATCGCCTTTAAGTCTTTCTCTAGCTTGATCAATTAATGCGTGATGATTTAAATTTAAATGAGCTCTATCACTTATAAATAGTCTTCCTTCTAAATTTTCAAATTGAGCCATTTCGCTAATTAATACATCAGGATTTACTACAACTCCATTACCTATAACATTAATACACCGCTTATTTAAAACACCTGATGGCATTAAATGTAAAGCATATCTTATACCATCAACCCATATAGTGTGACCTGCATTATGACCTCCTGCACTTCGACAAACATAATCATAACTTTCGCATAGTTTATCAACTATCTTTCCTTTGCCTTCATCACCCCATTGAATACCAACTACAATATCTGCTTTACTCATAAAAACTCCATTTGACTTAAATTGGCGAGAAGGTGAGAGAATCGAACTCCCCAAAAAGTAGTCAACTACCCTTTCATCTGATTTGAAGTCAGTGGCCATCACCAGATAAGCTAACCTTCCAAAAATGTATGATATCTTATAATTTTTTAGTTAAAACAAGAATTAAATCAAAACTTTTATATTAAGTAACCTTTAATTTGTTTAATTTTAAAAATTTATAAAATTTTCAATAATGCCCTGCATTGCTAATTTATATCTTACAATCAAAAATATAAATTTAAAAGAATAAATAAAAAATATTATTATTTTTATAAAGAAATTATAAATAGATAATAAATATAAATAATAAAAAAGTTAATAATTATCAAAAATTTCACTTGATAATTTTTGAAAAATTTATAGAAATTTTTCAAACTAAATTTTTGTGAATAATATAGCAAATAATATTATAGATAAACTAATCTAAAAAGATTAGCTTATCTTATTGTTTTAAAGATGTTTTAACATAGTTTCATAAGCTGCTTTAGTTCCTGGGCGTACTTTTGTAACTAAACTAACTAAAATAATTACAATCGAAGCTGCCAAAAATCCTGGAACGATTTCATATACTTTAAAATCCAACCAATCAGCTAAGAAATTTTTATAAGCTACAACAACCACAGCACCTGTAACCATTCCCGCAATTGCTGCATATCTTGTCATTTTAGACCAAAATAATGAAAAAAGCATTACAGAGCCAAAACTTGCACCAAATCCAGCCCAAGCATAAGCAACTATACTTAATACGCTTGAATTTTTATCTGTAGAAATTACAAAAGCTATCACTGCAACAGCTAAAACTCCAAATCTTCCTAAAGTCATTACCATTTTATTAGATGCTTCTTTATTAAAAATTCTTTTATAAAAATCCTCTGCTATTGTTGAACTTGAAACAAGTAATTGCGAACTTGCAGTACTCATAATAGCAGCCAAAATAGCACTTAATAAAATTCCTGCTATCCAAGGATTAAAAAGCAATTGCGACATTACTATAAAAATCTTTTCAGGATCTTGCAAACTTAACTCAAATTTGCTTACATAGGCTACACCTAAAATACCTATTAAACAAGCACCAATTAAAGATATAATCATCCAAGAAATTCCTACAAAAGTCGCAGTTGGAATATCTTTAGTTGAACGTATAGACATAAAACGAACTAAAATATGAGGCTGACCAAAATATCCAAGACCCCAAGATAATGCTGAGACTATACCAACAAAACTCAAACCCTCTCCCATAGATAAAGCACTTGGTTTAATCTCTCTAACTATACTCATAGCTTCATCAAAGCCACCTAAGTGATAAATCATAACAATAGGAACAATAATCAAAGCACTCATCATTAAAATCCCTTGAATTAAATCTGTCCAACAAACCGCTTTATATCCACCTAAAAATGTATATGCAACTATAATCACGGTCCCTGTAGTTAATGCATAATCATACTGAATTCCAAAAGTAGCTTCAAAAAGTTTTGCTCCACCTACTAAACCTGAAGAAACATAAAAAGTAAAAAATATCAATATAACAAAAGCACAAATTATTCTCAAAATATGCTTATCATCATCAAATCTTGTTTCAAAATAATCAGGAATAGTAATAGAATCTGCTATCACACTTGTGTAAATTCTAAGTCTTTTTGCAACAAAAGCCCAATTTAAAAAAGCTCCAACACTAAGACCAATTGCTATATAACTTTCAACCAAACCACTAGCATATAAAGCTCCAGGTAATCCCATTAAAAGCCAACCACTCATATCAGAAGCTCCAGCACTAAGTGCTGAAACAACTGGACCCATAGAACGACCACCTAAAAAGTAATCTTCTGAATCTTTATTTTGTTTATAAAAATAAAATCCTATAAAAAGCATTAACATTGAATATGCAATGAACATTATTGCAATTTGTGTATTAATTTGAACTACTTCCATTTTATCCCTTTCTATTTTAATGCACGAATACCTAAATTTCCATAACGATGAAATGATATACTTAATGCTTTTTCATTATGATAAAAAAGCAACTCAAAACGACCATTTATTAATGGTTTAGAATTAGCAATAATTTTTGCACAAGATGCAGCTTTTTTAAAAATTTCATCATTGACATCTAAAGGTGCAAAATAACGAATCCTATCAAAATCAGCAATTTTCTTTATAAAATTTTCTTTACTTTCTTGGAGAAATAAAGTCTTAGTGCTAATATTTTTATTAATCTCTTTAACTAATTCTATTTTTTCATGCTCATCATAACTTAAAGTAAGATCAATATTTAAAATACTAGCTGCTAAAATAACACCTAAAATATCTTTTAAACTATCTTTAGCATAAACTCTATAGGCAATATTTTTTACTTTTGTATAAGAAAAAAGATTTTCTTCGCCTCTAATATTTACATAATCTTTCGCACTAGCAAATTCATTTTTTGCATGATAAGCATAACTTCTTGCCATATTTTTAACAACTTCAAAATCAAGCTTATCTTGATCAGTTAAATTTATATTTAGCTCTTCAAGTTTTTTTACCAAATCATTTTCTAAAAGATTGTTATCAACTTCTACTTGATCTAAGTCCATAAATTGTGTAATATAATTATAAATTCCAACTTTTCTACCAAAACCAATAGCAGATTTTTTAACTCCACCAAATGGCTGACGAAGAACTATAGCTCCAGTAGTAGGCTTGTTGATATAAATATTTCCTGCTTCAATATTGGTATGAAAATATTCCCACTCTCTTTCATCTAAACTTTCAAATCCAGCTGTAAGTCCATATCCTGTTGAATTTACAATATCAATAGCATCTTTTAAATCATTTGCTTTCATTACGGTTAAAATAGGTGCAAAAAGTTCATTCATATGAGTGAAATCTCCCTTTTTAGTCCCATACTTAATACCTGGTGTTAAAAGATGAGGATTATCATTAATAAATCTTGGTTTTAAAGCCCAGCTCTCATAAGGTTCTAATTCTTCTATGGCTTTTTTGAGTTTCTCATCTGGCTTATCTGCTAAACACCCAAGTTTATTTTTAAATACAAAAGGATTACCTACGGCCATAGAATTTGCAGCATCCACTAAAGTCTTTTTAAATTCTTCATCTTCATAAATTTCTTCTTCAAGCACTAACAATGAAGTGGCTGAACATTTCTGACCTGAATTTGAAAAAGCTGAATGAATAATATTTTTAATTGCACTATCACGATCTGCAAATTTAGATACTATTGTCGCATTTTTACCACCTGTTTCTGCACTTAAAAGTAAAGTTGGATTTGCTTTAAGCATAGCATATGCAGTATCTTCTCCTCCTGTTAATACAGAAAATTTAACACTTTCATCGACTAAAAGATATTTTGAAATATCACTTCCTTTAGCTGGTAAAAATATCAATGCATCTTTTGGAATTCCTGCATCCCAAAAACATTTACACAACATATAACCTGTTAGCATAGAAAGCGAAGATGGTTTATAAATAACCCTATTACCTGCAGCAAGTGGAGCTGCTATAGTTCCCACTGAGATACCAACTGGAAAATTCCAAGGAGCTATAACAACACCTACACCTTTTGCTTTAAATGTAGTATTTGGATTTTGTGCTTTTAATTTCTCTAGTGAATGAGGATAAAATTCTAAAAAATCTATAGCTTCACTAACTTCTGGATCTATTTCCAAAAATGTCTTTCCTACTTCTAAAGCAGCTATACCTATTAAATCTCCTCTACGTTCTCTTGTTAATTGAGCAGTTTTCTCTAAAATTTTATAAATTTCATCGTGACTTAACTCACTAAAATTCGATTTTTTAGCAACATCTAAAGCGTATTTAATTTCTTCTTCTCCTGCTAAATATGCTTTACCTATTACACGATTATTAATTTTATCTTTTACTTCAATAACATTTAATCCATCTTTTTTTAATTCTTCTTTTGCTACAGGATAAACATCATAACCTTCTAAATTTTCATATTTAGCTCTAATTTGTTTAGCCCATTCTCTATTTGCTTTCAAAATAAAATCAGTATCTGGCTCATTTTTAAATTCTTTACTTTCATAAGAGCTAATAGCTTTTGCTTCATTATTTCTATCTTGAATTCTATGAGTAGAATTATCAAGCGTTTTAATACCTTCTAAAGATTTGATAAACAATTCTTTTTGAGCTTGCCAATTCGCATCATTGACTTTAAGATTGAAAAAATATCTCATAAAATTATCTTCACTAGTATTTTCATCAAGTCTTCTAACTAAATATGCAATTGCATTGTTAAAATGTGCTTCATCACATACTGGAGCATAAAGTATAAGCTCATGTATCTTTGATAATTCATAAGAACATTGCAAACTCATACCTTCTAACATTTCAAATGTAAAAGAAGATAAAGCATCTGCTTGGCTAATTTTTGTATAAGCATAAGCTATTTCAAATATATTATGACTTGCTATCCCTACGTTAATATATTTATAATTATCTCCTTCTAATACAAAATCTAACATTTTATTATAATTGCTATCTGTATCAATTTTTTTATAAAAAGTAGGTAAAGCCCATCCTCTTTGAGAAGCTATGGTTTCTTCACTTTCCATATTTGCTCCTTTTACAAAGCGAATTTTAATTGGCTTCATACCTTTTAATACTCTCTCTTTTGAAAAAGCAAAAAGTTTTTTAAGATAATCATAAGAATCTGGAAGATAAGCTTGCAAAACAATACCTGCTTTAATATCAAATTTAGCTACACTTTCCATAAAAGCTTCCACCGTTAGTTCTAAATCTCTAAACTCTTCCATATCAAGATTAATAAATTTAGGAATTCCTTGTTTTTTTTCTTCTTCTAAAGCAAGAGCGTATAATTTGTCCAATCTTTTTACAATCTCATCTTTAGAATATTCAAAATCAATAATATTAATTTGAGAAAAAATAGTTGTAATTTTTATAGAAATGTATGTAATATAACTACTTCTTAAAACTTCTTCATATTTTTTCATTCTATATAAACTTTCAGCCTCACCTAAAACTTCTTCTCCAATTAAATTTATATTTAAAGTAATTTTATCTTCGTTTTTTCTTTTTCTTATGTGAGGTTCTAAACTACTAGGATTTGCATCCAACACCATAGATTTTGTATCTTCTCTTAAATATTTAACAAAAAATGGAACACTTAATTTTGGAGAAAACTTACCAAAATTCAAGAATGAAAAAAGTAAAAATTTCTCAAAAGTACTAAAAAAATCAGCTATGCCATATTTATTTAAAGTATGCTCTATAAGTTCATAACTCGCACTTTTGTCTTTACATCTAAAAGATCGATCTAAAAGTTCAATTAACATTACTTTATTTTCTGGATTATTTAGAAGTTTTTGCATTTTTGCATGAAATTCTTTCTCGTTTTGAGAAATATTACTTTCAATTTTTTTCTGCAATTCTTCTGCTAAAAGCAAAGCTTTTTGTATCATTTTTTCCTCCATTTAATTTATGATATCTATCTATAATACAAAAAAGAAAGAGAAATTAATAAGTATTTATTTAAAAATTTAATTAAATGTATAGAAAAGTAACAAAAATAAATAAAAATCACTATCGACTATTTTAATAATAAACAGCCATGTGTATTTTTTATACATTTTGCAATAATTTTTGCATTAATACCATAGTCTCTTAAAATATTTAAGGCTTCTTTAGCTTCTTCTTCTTTCATAGCTGCTAAAATTCCTCCAGAAGTCTGTGGATCAAAAAATATAATATCATTATCATCTTCTTTATCAATCACTATATGTTGTCTTAAAGTTTGCTTATTTTTATATGCTCCTTCAGGAATTAGCCCCATACTAGTCATTTCCAAAACTCCGTCCATTAAAGGAACTTCATTTTTATAAATTTCAATATCAATATCTGAATTTAGCATTTCTTTTAAATGACCTAAAAGACCAAAACCTGTAACATCACTTAATGCGCTTAAGCTTTTAAATTTTTTTAATATTTTAGATGCATAAATATTTAAAAAACTCATTTGCTCACACATCAAAATAATTTTTTCATTATCTAGTAAATTTGCCTTCAAAGCCGTGCTTAAAATTCCATTACCTATAGGTTTAGTAAGTAAAATAACATCACCAACTTTAGCAGTATTATTTGAAAAAAATTTTTTAGGATGAACTTTGCCAGTAACACTTAAACCAAAAATAAACTCGCTACTTTCTATAGTATGACCGCCAACTACAACTCCACCAGCTTCTTCAACCTTAGCTCTAGCACCTTCTAAAACTTCAAATAAAATATCATTAGCAAAATGATATTTATCAAATCCTACGATATTAAGCACATTAATAACTTCTGCTCCCATAGCAAAAATATCACTTAAAGCATTAGCAGCTGAAATCATACCAAAATGATAGGCACTATCAACCACAGGAGTGATAAAATCTAAACTTTGAACTAAAGCTAAGTCTTCATTTAATTTATACACACAAGCATCTTCATTATTAAAAATACCTGTAAGAATATTTGTATGAGGTTTTAATATGCTAAGTATTTTGTCAAGACCCAACGGGTCTAACTTAGCAGCTCAACCAGCAGCTTTTACATATTGAGTAAGTTTTTGATTTTTATAAATCATAAAGAAATAATCTTTGCCTTTCCAAAAAGTTCATTTAAAATTTCATATGCATTACCTATTTTGCCTATTTTTAAATTCTCAGTTTTTCCGAAATATTCTAAACATACTCCACAACTATAAATTTCAACCCCCATTTGCTCAAGCTCTTTCATAGCACCAAAAGCAATATGAGTAGAATCTGTATTTATTAGCACACTATCATTTACGCATAAAATTTTTTTAGGAAAATTTTGTAAATTTTTCAAAGTTTGCAAAAAACCCGCCATTAATTTTTCTCCAAGCTCTCCATTGCCTACTTTATCACTTTTAAGAAATAATATTGTTATCTCATCATTACAGCATTTTTCTACTAAAACCACACCATTTTCAATAGTTATAATACTTTCATCTTCTATATCTTCAACATTAAATTCTATATTAGAAGATTTTAAAAAACGCATAACATTTTCTTTAGATACTATCGAATTTAAAAGAATTTGCAATTTTTCATTTCCTTTAAGTTCTTCTAATGCTTTTTTAGTTTCTATCACAGGGCGTGGGCAAGCTAAATCTCTACAATCAATCTTCATACATTTCCTTTGAACTAAATAATATAACCTTGTAACTTGTAATAAAATTAATTTTTATTCTTTTTGAAAAATAATTCTTTAAAACGTTTATTTGTAAATTCCTCTACATCTTGTTGTAAAATCTTATAATTTTTTATAAGCTCATAAGCCCTTGGAGTAAGTTTGCTTCCAGATTCAGACCCTCTTCCTTTCTTAGCAATAATCAATTCTTCTCCCATATTTATCTCTAAATCTTGTATATAAAACCAAGCTTTTTTATAATTGATATTTAAGATCTTAGCAGCCTTAGCGATACTTCCATATTCACCAATTAATTCCAAAATATCTGTTTTTCCTTTTCCAAAAAGTAATTTTCCTTCAGGGTTTTCAATCCAAATTTTACTTTTTACGTTAAATTGTTTTCTTTTCTTTTCTTTAAAACATCCAAGCTCACAATATTTTACATCAATTTGATAATCTTTCAAAGTAGCTCTAACCTCACTCATATCACAATCTTGAGTATATTCTAAGACACATTTGCATTCTAAGCAATTTTTATGATCTAAGAGTGGTTCTAGTCTTTCAAAAATTTCGTGTTTTGAAAAACTTCTTCTAAGTGTTCCAAATTGACCTAACTCACAATCTGAAATCTTTACACCAAGCTTAGATATAGCTTGTTTAAAATCTTCTTTTGTATATTTTTTAATAATTTTCAATGCCTCTTTACAAGAAAGTCTATGATTTTCATCAAGATTTTGTTTAATTTCTTCTATCAATTTTTCCATAAATTAGACCTTAAAATGAAGAGTATCTTTTTTAGATACTCTCATAAATTATCTTGCATCAATACCTAAATTTTGTCCCTTAAGCATTACTCTTTTTCTATATATCGCACTAACCTCTGCTGCATCACCTACTAAAAGTGCATTTGTAGAACAAACCGCAGCACACATAGGCACCTTACCTTCAGCTATACGATTTTGCCCATAAAGCTCTCTTTCTTCATAAGAATTTGTAGGTTCTGGACCACCTGCACACATAGTGCATTTATCCATTTCGCCTTTAATACCAAATGCACCATCTCTTGGAAATTGTGGTGCTCCAAATGGACATGCATAAAGACAATACCCACATCCTATACAAGTTTTTTTATCGTGTAAGACTATACCATCAGCCCTTATATAAAAACATTTTACTGGGCATACTTGCTCACAAGGTGCATCAGTGCAGTGTTGGCAAGCAAGAGTTGTTGAAAATTCCTTACCTTCAATACCTTCATTTAGAGTAATTACTTTTCTTCTATTAATTCCCACTGGAACTTCGTGCGCACTCGAACAGGCAACCTGACAAGCAAAACAAGAAATACAACGATTATTATCCACATAAAATTTCATTCTAGCCATAACTTATCCTTTATGCTTTTTCAAGTCTACAAAGTCCTGCATTAAATTCAGAAATTTGTGTATTAATATCAAAACCATAATTTGTTATAGTATTTGAACTCTCACCTATAACATAAGGTTTAGTGCCTTCTGGATAATTATAACTTAAATCCACCCCTTGCATAATACCTGCAAAATTATAAGGTAAACAAATTCTATCCGGAGTAACAGATTGATTATGAATACATTTTACTTTAATTTTTGTTCCTTGTGGAGAATGTATCCACATCATATCACCATCATTAATACCATATTTTAAAGCAAGCTCTGGATGAACATTTGCAAACATTTCAGGTGTAATCGCCGAAAGATATTTACTAGTTCTTTCAAGCATACCAGCACCGCTTAAATTTACTAAACGCATACTAGAAATAATAGTTGGAAATTCTTTACTCCAATCAGTTTTTTGTTGCTCACTAATAAACTTACTCTCAACTCTAAAGTTTTTTTCTTGATCACCCCAAGTTGGATATTTTTTTACTAAATCCCAACGCGGAGAATGCAATGGCTCTCTATGTAAAGGAATAGGATCAGCAAATTCCCAAACTTTCATTCTGGCTCTAGCATTACCCAAACAACAAGCACTTTTTTCTCTACATTTTTCTAAAATAATACCAGAAATATCAGTGCTCCAGCTAGATCCCATTAATTCTTTTTCACTAGCACTAAGAGTAATATTAAATACTTTTTCTATATTTGCTTTTGTAATTTGTGGATATCCACCTTTAACTTTACAACCTTTTAAAGTAAAAGCTTCATCAGCTAATTGCGAATGACCATTATGTTCTAAACCAAAACGATTTCTAAAGCCCATACCTCCTTCTTCATAAGCAATATCATTATTCCATAAAATAGAAGTTCCTGGATGTTGCTTATCCCAACAAGGCCAAGGCAATCCATAATATTCACCTTTAACATCTCCACCTAAACCTCTTTGTGTATCAGGATCAAAATGCTCCCAGTTTTGTTGATGTTTTCTTAAGCGTTCAGCTGAAATTCCTCTTAAACCTATACTTAAAAGTCCATTGCTCATTTCTCTTGTAGCATCATCAGGCCATATAAAGCTATCATCATTATCATCTTTAACTTGAATAAGTTTATGATCTTTTAGCTCCATTTTCATACCGCGAGTATATTCTTTATAAAAACCAAATTTTTTAGCAAAATCAAACATTATTTCATGATCTTCTTTACTCTCATGAATTGGTTTAACAACTTGAGAACGCCATTGCATAGCACGATTTGTAGCTGTTACATAACCTTCTGTTTCAAACTGAGTACAAGCTGGAATAATATAAATTCCATCAGGACGATCTGCTAAAACTGCTACTTCATTAACAAAAGGTTCAGCAATCACTATCATATCAAGTTTTTTAAGTGCTTCTTGAATTTTAACAGTATGAGCCATAGAAGTAATACCTGTTCCTTGCACCCAAAGAACACGAATAGGTGAATTAGAATAAGTTTTTTCCTCGTGTAAAACTCCTTGCCACCACTTAGCTAAAGAAAAACCTTTCTCGTGCATCCATTCTTTAGAATAAAATCTTGAATTTAAATATTCTCTATCTACATTCCAAAAATTTGAAAAATGATTCCAAGCATTATCACCAAGTCCATAATACGCTGGTAAAGTATCTGCCAAACATCCCATATCTGTAGCACCTTGAACATTATCATGACCTCTAATAATGTTTGTTCCACCACCTGGTTTTCCTATATTTCCTAAAATAAGTTGCAAAATTGCTAAAATTCTAGTATTTGAGCTACCTACAGAATGTTGAGTAATACCCAATGCCCAAAATAACGTAGCTGGTTTGATTGTAGCTAGCATTCTTGTAATTTTTTCAAGTTGAGTTGCTGGGACACCTGTAACATCTTCTACAATATCTGGAGTCCATTTAGCAGCTTCAGCTTTAATATCTTCAACTCCATAAGTCCTATTTTTAATAAGCTCTTTGTCTTCCCAACCATTTTTAAAAATCAAGTGAAGCATACCATAAACTAAAGCTATATCAGTGCCTGGACGGATTCTTACATACTCATCTGCATGAACAGCAGTTTTAGTAAATACAGGATCTATAACGACTAATTTAGCATTATTACGATCTTTTGCTTGCAACAAATGCTTAAATCCTATTGGATTGGCTACAGCAGTATTTGCACCAAAAATAATCATCATTTTTGAGTTTTTAGTTACATCACCAAAATGATTTGTCATAGCACCATAACCCCATGTATTCGCCACACCGGCGACTGTCGCACTATGTCAAATTCTAGCAACGTGATCTATATTATTTGTTCCCCAAAATGCCGCAAATTTTCTAAAATAATATGCTTGTTGAGTGTTAAATTTAGCTGAACCTAAAAACATTACACTATCAGGTCCATTTTCTTTACGAATTTCAAGCATTTTATCGCCTATTTCATCGATAGCTTGCTCCCAACTTAAACGAATCCATTTGCCATTTTCTCTTTTCATAGGATACTTAATACGTTGCTTAGATTTTGTAAGATCAATTTGATCTATCCCTTTACAGCAATGCGATCCTTGAGAAATTGGATGTTCTACAGCGTTTTCTTGACGCACCCATACTCCATCTTGCACTTGTGCTTTAATCCCACAACCTGCACTACAGATACTACAAATTGTTCTAACAATCTTAGAATCTGGATAAGGATTTGCTATCTCTTCTTCACTAGCATTTCTAATAGCTTTATTTTCACTACCAAAAGCTGCACTTCCAAGACCAGCAATACCAGCAAGTTTAAGAAAATTCCTTCTTGCTAATGCCATTTATTATTCCTTTCTTTGAAATTTAATATGCTATTTTGTAGTATTTTTCCCAATGCATGGTCTTTTTATAAAGCACTTCTTTTTTAGTACTCTTACCTAAAACTACAGAATTTTGTTCTTGATAATCATCTCTAGCCAAAGCACTAACGCCTATACTAGAAACTACACCACCTAAAGCACCAATTTTTAAAGATTTTTTAAGAAAATCTCTTCTTTGATTTGTTTTCATAATCCCTTCCTTACCAAATCAATGTAAGAATAATTGCAAAAACTTTATTTACTAAAGCTTTTGCATATTGATCATTATAATTTCGCATATTTTTACTTAATATTTAATTTAATTACTCTTTTTACCAAATGAATACTTTATATTATGTATTTTAGTAACAAAATAAAATTATTAAAGCTTACTTAACTCTTCCATATGAATTTTGCTAAATTTTGTCGGGAGTCGTGGCTCATATGGCAATCTTTGCAATGCTTCATCTGCTATACTTTTACCTTCTTTTTTAACAGGAGCCTTAATTTCTAAATATGCTCTTTCATTGGCAAAAAATACTTTCATTATATTTGCTATGGAAATATAAATTTTAGAGTTTTTATGAATTTGAAGTTTTTGTATAAACTCATCTATCACAGGATTAATCACAAAACGAAATAATTGCTCTGCAATTTTTAAATCAGATTCTATAATACTAGCCATAAATGCAAACAAAAAACCAAATTCATCTTCACTTTGTCTGCATTTTTCATCTTTTCTAAATTTACTTTTTCTTATAATATCACAAGTTTGCAATTTCATCTTTCCATCATCACGCCCTTCATCATAAAAGGAAGCACTCATTGGAACATTTACATAAGAAAAATCAAAAAATACAGCATTTTGTTCGGATTTAAAATTTTCAAAATTACACTCACAAAGTTTTTGAAAATCATCAGTTAAACTATCATCTAAAGGTATCTTAGCTAAAACCAAAATTTGTTCATACCAAATATTAAATTCGTATTCATCAATAAAATTAAATGCTTTAGAAAAAAATTCATAAAAATATTTACGAGAAACATCAACATCTTGTATCATTACTATTGTTTCCTTGCTATATTTATTTAAAGTTAAATTTTCGTTTCAGAATCATAAATATAAGAAGGATTAATTTGCTTTTTATCACTTAATTCTTTATACCAATAAGAATGCAAAATATAAACCTCTTCTTCTTCTTTATAACCATTAATCATAGAATGTATGCTTCCTTTTATAGCAAATACAGCCATATAAATGTGTATAGCAAAAAATACAGCACATAAAATTCCTAATATATTATGAACAATAGCAGATATTCTTAAAATATCTATATGAGATATACCAAAAATAGTTTGCAAAGAAGTAGAATTAAAATCAAGAAAAAACATAAAAGCACCTGTAGTAATCATAATAAATCCGCCAAATACAGCTATATAATACCAAGACTTTTGCCCAAAATTAAATTTTCCTGCTGGAACTGGTCTCTTTTCTTTGCTTAAATAACCACCAACTATCATCATCCATCTTAAATCATAACTTGCAGGAAGCATTCTTTTAATCCAACATAAAAGCATAGGGATAACAGAAATTATAAATAAAATTGTAGCAATACCATGTAAATTTTTACACATTCTCACAAAAAATCCCCCTCCAAAATATGACCCAAAAATCATAACTAAACCTGTTGGAACAAGTATAATCCAAGAAATAGCCGCTACAAAATGAAACAATCTTTCAAAAGTGGAAAAAGCGTAAATCTTTTTTCCATCGTGAGAAAATTTCTTTGGACCTATTACCATATAATGAAGTGCAAATATACTAATAACTAAAATAAGTATTATAAACACGGCACTAGCTATATATTCTCCTTGTAATTTTGTCCATAAAGCCCCAAAATTTTCATAAGAATTAATATTTAAAACTCTTTGTTCATTCCAAATTTGCGTATCTTTTAAACTTACATCTGCAGCTACCAATAAATTTAAACAGGCTAAAAACACCAACAAAACCTTACACATAAACATTCTCCTATAATTTCAAAACATCACTCATTGCAATAAAATATCACAATTATTTATCTACTAGTATTTAGT